>CAYUMA010000098.1:0-4517 GCA_964445675.1 uncultured Pseudomonadales bacterium
CGACCCCGGCGCCACTGAGGAAATCGAGCGCTGCGTCGAGGCGACGATGTTCGCCGTGCACGTCGCCAATCACACCGAGCCGTCGCGTCTGCATCCGGCCAGTCTACGCGCTGTTGCCTCGCGTCAGTTGATGCTCGTCGACAGCGACGCAGCGTCGCCTTGTGCGCGCAACGACCACTCCGCGTGTTCCGACGACGCCAGCAACGCTGCCGCCTGTCCGGGCCAGTCGTCGCGCTCGATCCGTCCATGGAACGTCGGCAGGTGCGTCTCTATCCACGCGATTTCTTCCGTCGACAGGCCGGCGAGCTGGCTGAACTGATAAATGCCGAGCTTGTTCAGACCGCGTTCGAAGCCGGCGCCGATGCCATGGATCTGCTGCAATTCGTCGATCCGTTCCGGCGGCGCGGCGAACAATCCTTGCGGTTTCGACATCGCGGGTTTGACGGCAGAAGGGGCAGCTTCCGGGACATTCTGGGCCGCCGATTTCAACTCGCGCACTTGTGAGGCGAGCCGCTCCTCGGTGGCGCGCGCGTCGTCGAGCTGTTGTTTCAGCACCAATAGCGACTTTGCGTTCAGGTCGTTGTTCTTCGCGGCCACCGCGAGGTCACGCTCGCGTTCGTCGACGAGCGCAGACAACTCGTGGTTCTTCTCGACCTGCTCGGCGAGCAGATGCTCGAGGTCGCCGGCGCGTGGGTCCGCCGGGATCGGCACGGGTGCCGCGGGTTGATCCGAGAATTTACGTTCCAACTCGGCGATGCGTTCAGCGCGCTGGCGCAGCGCCGCCTGCAACGATTCGGCTTGCTCGGTCAGCGATTGGCTCTGGAGCGTCAACTGCTCGATGCGTTTCGCGCGTTCGGACAGCGCTGCGTCGCGTTGTTTCAGCAACGACTCGAGCGGCGCGATGCGCGTGTGCAGCGTGCGCACCTCCGCGCGCATTTGTGACAACTCCGCTGTCCGCTGCGCGGACTCCTCGGCGACCTGCGCCTTGCCCGCGCGTTCGGAATCGAGCACCTGTTGCAGCGTATCGGCGGCGAGCTTCGCATCGGCGTGTTCGCGCTGCAGCGCGGCCAGCTGCTGCTCCGATGCCGCGCGCAACGACTCCGCCGCGTTGAGCCGCGCTTCGAGCTCGGCCTGTTCGGCTTGCAGCGAGGCGTTGCGCTGTTCGATTGCGGTCCGCTCCTCGCTGATCGCGCTTGCCCTTGTATCGGCGTCCGCCACGCGCTGTTCGAGCGCGGCACGTGCGTTTTCGAGCGCACCGCGCGCGTTCTCGAGTGTTGCGTTATGGGTCTGCGCCGCTGCGAGCTGTGCGGCAATCGCCGCCAGCCGTTGCTCGAGCGCCGCACGCTCGTCGGCCGCGCGCTGCAGGGCGGCGCGGTGCCCATCGACTTCCTCGCGACCCAGTCGCATCGCGGTCGCAAGCTTCGCCGCGTGCTGCTCGATCTCGTCGGTCAGCGCCGCATCGCGTTGCGTAGCGGCTTCGACCGCCCGCGTGCGGTCCTCCAGCGCTCGCGTGCGTTCGGCGAGCGCGCCGGCGACCGCGTCGTGCTGAACCGACATCGCACCCAGTTGCGACGACAGATTCGCGATCTCGGCCATGCGCAGCGTCAGCGCGGTGTTCAACCCCGCGTTGGTCGCGCGCTGCTGCTCGAGTTCGCCGCGCAGTGCGGCGGCGTTGTGAGCTTCCTGAGTCAACGCGGCGTCGCCCGCGGCGAGCGCGGCGTCGCGCGCAGTGATGCGCGTAGCGCTCTCGGCGATGCGAGCGGCGTCCCCGGCGATCGTTGCGTCACGCGCGGCGATCGTCGAGACGTGTTCGGCGACCACGGCATCGCGCGCTGCGAGCATCGCATCGCGTTCGGCCAACCGCGCGCCGTGCGCCGCGAGCGTTGCATCGTGTGCCTTGATCGTTGCGACCAGTTTCGGCACGCGCAACCGCCACTTGTTGGCTTCGGCCTTCGCGCGCTCGAGTTCCGAGTTGCGGCTCATCATCGCAGCGTCCTGGCCGCGACGCAGTTCGATCTCCGCGTCGAGACGACTCTGCAGCTGCGCAATGCTGCGATCACGCGCGGCGATCTCCATCTCGAATGCCTGGATCGCGGGCGCGGTGGCGCCGCCCGCAGACGCCGCGGACGATACGTCCCCCTCCCCACCGCCGTTGGCGCGCCGCAGATCGCCTTCGGCAACCGTAGCGGCGAGCGCTGCACTGCGCTCCTCTGCCGCGCGCACCGCCTCGCGGAGCGACTCGAGTTCCGCCGTCGAGCGATCGGGAACCGCCGCCGCTTTCAGCGCATCGACCTGCGCGCGCGCAGTGTGCAACTCGCGTTCCTTCGCGAGCACCTCGATGTCTTTGCGTTTGATCGAGGCTTCCAGCGCCGGCACCTTGGCCTTCCAGTCGGTCACCTCACCGAACAGCGTCGCAATGCGCTGATCGCGGTTACGCACGTGGCCTTCCAGCGGTGCGATGGCGCCTTTCGCATCGACCAGGTGTCGCTGCAACTGCGCTTCACGGGTTTTGGATTGAATACGCCGCAGCATCCAGCCGGCCAGGAAACTGGACGTGCCAAAAATCAGTACCGCGGCGATCTGGACGATCGAGAACGTCACCGTCGCTCTCCGTCAAACGCTCCGTCGCTCACCGACGTAACAAGCCCGTTGAAATCGGGTAGCCGCATCGCAATCCCTGTGCACCGATGTCGCAGAACGCAAGCATACGCCGCCGACACGCAATCGGGCGCGCGGCGAAGGGATCCACGCCGTTTGACGATGCGGAAACGTTAGCCACGTCTCATCGCGTCATGCACGTTGCGGTCGCGCCACCGCCACTCGACAATCGGGGCTTGGCAACCACGCTCGAATCAGTCGGGCTTTTTTGGGAGAAGCTGGGCGAAGGCGATGTTGAAACCACGCTACCCGTACTACCTCGCGAACGAGGCGGTCTTCGCCAACGAGAGTCTCGAGGTATCCGACAAATTTAGCCTCGAGCCGGCGACGCGGGTCGCGTTGGCGGACGCGAGCGCGATCGACGCTGGCATTGCGGCCGCGGTCGCCGCGGAACCCGCGATGGCGGCGATGCCGCCGTTTGCGCGGCAGGAAGTGCTGAATCATTGCGTCGCGCGTTTCCGGGAGCGGTTCGATGAACTGGCGCTCGCGCTGTGCATCGAGGCCGGCAAGCCGATCAAGGATGCCCGCGGCGAAGTGACGCGACTGATCGATACGTTTCGCCTTGCCGCGGAAGAATCGGTGCGGATCGGCGGGGAAGTTCTGAACCTCGAAATTTCCGCGCGAGCGAAAGGCTACCGCGGCATGTACAAGCGCGTGCCCATCGGTGCGTGCTCGTTCATCAGCCCGTTCAACTTCCCGCTGAACCTCGCGGCACACAAAGTTGCACCGGCGATCGCCGCCGGGTGTCCGTGGGTGTTGAAGCCCGCGAGCCGCACGCCGATCGGTGCATTGATCATCGGCGAGGTGCTTGCAGAGACTGCATTGCCAAAGGGGGCATTCTCGATCTTGCCCGCGCACCGGGACGGCGCAGACCTGTTCACGCAAGATGATCGCTTGAAACTGTTGTCGTTCACCGGCTCGCCCGAGGTCGGCTGGAAACTCAAAGCAACGGCCGGGCGAAAAAAAGTGGTGCTCGAGCTCGGCGGTAACGCTGCCTGCATCGTCGAGCGCGACCAGGCGGATCGACTCGACGCGGTCGTCGAACGGCTCGTGTTCGGGGCGTTTTATCAATCCGGGCAGAGCTGCATCAGCGTGCAGCGGATCATCGCGCACGCGTCCATTTACGAGGCGCTGCGCGACAAGCTCGTGCACGCGGTGAAGTTGCTCAAGATGGGCGATCCACGCGACGAAGACACGTTCATCGGACCGATGATCTCTGCAACCGAGGCGGCGCGCCTGAAACAATGGATCGACGCCGCCGTGCAACGCGGCGCGCGCTGTCTGTGCGGCGGCGAACTCGATGGCGTGATGCTCGCTCCCGCGGTGCTCGAAGCAGTGCCGCTCGATACCGACATCAACTGTGAGGAGGCGTTCGGGCCGGCGGTGGTGTTGTATCGATACGACGACTTCGAAGACGCTCTGCGCCAAGTGAACGCGAGCAAGTTCGGCCTGCAGGCCGGCGTTTTCACCACCGATATAAGGCAGGCGATGCGCGCGTGGGACGTGCTCGACGTCGGCGGGGTCATCATCAACGATGTGCCGTCGTGGCGCGTCGACAACATGCCTTACGGCGGCGTGAAGGATTCGGGGCTCGGCCGCGAGGGCATCCGATTCGCGATCGAGGACATGACCGAAATCCGGCTGCTGGTGATCCGCGATTGAGTTCCACAGGCGGCGGCCCGGGCCCCTCCGCCGGTGCTACGATCAACCAGACCAGGAGACACGACATGAAGCGAACAAGCGGCCTCGTTCTGATTGCTTGCATGGTATTGCTCGCCGGCTGCGGTGAACCGATCAAAGCCATCGACGCAGACGCCAAAGCTGCGAAGTCGCAGGCGCGCGACGCGGTCAAGGCCGCC
>CAYUMA010000099.1:0-8355 GCA_964445675.1 uncultured Pseudomonadales bacterium
GGATTCACGACCTTCCAATATCGGAACGTCGAATGCTCTCCCGTCTCACGGTCGATCGCCACGCGAAACTCTGCATGGTCCTGGTAGCGTTTTTTCGTCGCCATCGCCAACGCTTGCTCGAGCGCGTCGATGATCACGTCCTTTGGAACGCCCTTCTCCAACGAGACGGACTCCACCACCATCAAGATCTCTTTACTCATCGTCCTGACCTATTCGAATCGCGGCACGATCCGTGCCCGTTGTACGTTGCTGAGCGGAATCAGATATTCCGAGTCTTCCACCCGGACGACAACCTCGTCGTCGGCCAGGCCCGTCAATGACCCAACGACCCGACGACGCCCCTCGAACGGGTAGTTCAGCCGCACATCGACCGTCTCTCCGATACTCTGTGCGTACTGTTCCGGCTTGAACAACAGTCGGTCCATGCCCGGCGACGAGACTTCCAATGTGTAGCTCGACGTTAGAACCCCCTCTACGTCGATCAGATCGCTGACTTGTTTGGATACCCGCTCGCAATCGTCGATCGTGACGCCGTCGTCGGAATCGATGTAGATACGCAGCACCGAATGCTTGCCCTGTCCGAGGTACTCGATACCCCAGATCGACAAGCCCATCGCTGCGACCGTCGCCGCTAAGAGCGCTTCGAGCTGCTGTTCCTTCTTCGTCATCCACGAATCGTCTATGTCCGGGTTCGGCGCCGCACTCGTGCGACCGCACAAATAAAAAATGGGCTGACGCCCATCTGGAGGGGAAGGACCGAGCCTTCCTGACCTACGAAAAAGCCCCTAAAGAGGGGCTTTCATCTCCTTGGTAGCGGGGGCAGGATTTGAACCCACGACCTTCGGGTTATGAGCCCGACGAGCTACCAGACTGCTCCACCCCGCATCAGCAGGGGGCGGATTATAGGGAGGCGGGTATGGCGGGTCAACCTCGGTGGCCCGCACGACGGGCAGCCGAATCGTGCTGTTGACGGCATGTGTTGTTGGTGCCGAAGAGAGGACTCGAACCTCCACGAGCGTTAGCTCACTACCCCCTCAAGGTAGCGCGTCTACCAATTTCGCCACTTCGGCAAGAAGTATTGAGAATCCCGCTCAGGCGTCGGGAATGTCGGAATTTACAGGTTCACTGGGGGCTGTCAAATGAACAGCCGGCGCGGTGTCGGTACTCCCCGCGGTCGGTGGTTGTGGTTCGTTCGTGTTCGACGGCGCCACTTGTGGCGCCGCGTCCGCTGGAACTACGGGTGCTGCGACAACCGGAATGCCTACGTCTTTGAGGCTCGCGGCGCGCTCCTTCGCCGTGAACGCGAGTCCCAGCGAAAGCACGAAAAATCCGATCGCGAGCCACGCGGTCAGCTTGGCGAGAAACGACGAGGAGCCGGCGCCGCCGAAGACTGCGTTGGCTGCGCCGCTGCCGAATGCGGCGCCGATGTCGGCGCCCTTCCCTTGCTGCAGCAGCACCAACGCGGCCAGTGCGACCGCGTTCAACACCAACAAAATCAGAAGAATCGTTTCCAGCGTGCTCATGCGCTATGCCGCCCTGCAAATGTCCATGAATTGCCGCGCATTGAGCGAGGCTCCTCCGACCAAACCGCCATCGACGTCTGCCGCGGCAAACAATGCCGCCGCGTTTTCGGCGTTGACACTACCGCCGTATAGGACCCGAAGCCCATCGGCGACCGCTGGGTCAATCGCGTGAACATGCGCGCGAATCACCGCATGCATCGCCTGTGCGTCGACCGGTGTCGCACTGCGACCTGTGCCAATCGCCCAGACCGGCTCGTACGCGATCATCGCGCGCGCGAACGCGTCCACGCCAACCACGCCCAACACCGCATCCAACTGCGCCGTCACGACCACTTCGGCACGACCCGCTTCGCGCTGCGTCAACGTTTCGCCGACGCAAAGAACCGGCACCAGACCCGCGCGAATCGCGGCACTGAACTTGCGCGCAATCAACTCGTCGCTCTCGCCGAACCACTGGCGTCGCTCAGAGTGGCCGACGAGCACGTGCGTTGCGCCAACATCGCTCACCATCTCAGCGGCAACCTCACCGGTATACGCGCCCGCCGGATCCGCGTGGATGTTTTGCGCGCCAACGCCGAATCGAGTGTCGCGCATGCGCTGCACAACTGCTGCCAAATAGGCAAGCGGCGGGAACAACAACACATCGGTCCGCGTGAGGTCCAACGGCAACAGTTCTTCGAGCAGCTTGCCAATCGTTGCCAACGAACCGTGCATCTTCCAATTTCCGGCGACAACGGGACGACGCACTGGGCACGACCTCGGGACGATCCGGTGACCGGGTCAAAAAAGGTCGGCAATGGTAAACAACACTGCTCCCCGGCACAACGCCGCAGTCACATCACCCAACTGCTACGGCGCGAACGACCGCGGCAATCTCTTCGGCGATGCGCTCCACCTGGGTCGCGTCCTGGCCTTCGACCATTACGCGGACCAGCGGCTCAGTACCTGAGGGGCGCAACAGGACGCGCCCCGCACCGGACAATGAGTGTTGGGCCGCGTCAACCGCCTGGGTCACGCGGACATCGTTGACGACGCGGGCGGGCCGTGCAGCGCCGACGTTGACGAGGCTCTGCGGCAGCTTTTCCATTCCGCCGCGCAGTTCGGCCAACGACTGCCCTGCGAACTCCATCGCCGCCAGCACCTGCAACGCCGACACGATGCCGTCGCCGGTCGTATTGAGGTCGAGGCACAGGATGTGGCCCGATCCTTCTCCCCCCAATTCCCAGCTGTGTCGTTTGAGTTCCTCCAGCACATATCGATCCCCGACCTTGGAACGCGCGAACGGGATACGCAAACGCGCGAGCGCCTGTTCGAGGCCGAAGTTCGACATCACCGTTCCGATGACGCCCCCAACCAATCGCCCAGCGGTCTGCCGATGACGCGCGATGATCAACAGCAACTCGTCACCGTCGAGAACGACCCCATTGCTATCCACCATGATTACGCGATCACCGTCGCCATCGAACGCGATACCCAGGTCCGCGCCCCGCGTGAGTACTTCGGTGCGCAGGCGCTCCGGGTGTGTCGAGCCGCAGCCCGCGTTGATGTTCAAGCCGTCGGGCTCGGCCCCAATGACGGTGATGTCGGCGCCCAGTTCCGCAAAAACTCCGGGTGCGACGTCATACGTCGCGCCATGTGCGCAGTCGAGCACGACCTTGTACCCACGCAGCCGCAGACCCCGATCGACTGTCGCTTTGCAGAACTCGATGTAGCGTCCCCGCGCGTCATCGATACGCTTGGCTTTGCCGATGGATTCGGATGCGACGCACTGCAACGGAGATTCAAGCTCCGCTTCGATTGCGAGTTCCTTTTCATCCGCCAGCTTGTTGCCGTCGCAGTCGAAAAATTTGATGCCGTTGTCGTAGAACGGGTTGTGCGACGCGCTGATGACGATGCCGGCGTCGGCGCGCAGGGTCCGCGTCAGATATGCCACTGCTGGTGTCGGCATCGGTCCCAACAGCCCTACATCCACTCCCGCAGACGCGAGTCCTGCCTCGAGCACCGACTCGAGCATGTACCCCGAGACCCGCGTGTCCTTGCCGATCAGAATTCGACGGCGTCCATTGCGCGCGAACACTCGACCGGCCGCCCAGCCCAGGTGCAAACAGAAGTCTGGCGTGATTGGTGCCTCACCCACGCGTCCGCGGATTCCATCGGTGCCAAAGTACTTCCTCGCCATGTCAAAACTCCATGATGCTCGACACCATCTTCAATGCATCGACCGTTGCGACGACATCGTGGGCACGCACGATGCGCGCGCCGTTCTGCACCGCGACGACCGCTGCTGCAACGCTTCCCGCCATCCGTGCATCGACCTTGCGTCCAGTGATCGTACCCACCATGCCTTTGCGCGACAGTCCAACCATGACCGGCAATCCCAGCGCGGCGAGTTCCGCGAGACGGCGCAGCAGCGCCAGATTGTGCTGCAGCGTCTTGCCGAAGCCGAATCCCGGATCGATCACGATGCGCTCGCGACCAATTCCCGCCCTTTCGCACCACTGCACGCGGTCATTGAGGAAGTTGCGCACTTCCGCGACAACGTCAACATAGGTGGGTGCGTCCTGCATCGTCTTCGGCGTCCCGCGCATGTGCATCAGGCATACGGCCGCGTCTGACGCCGCGACAACGTCCAGCAGCTGCGGATCCGCCATCGCGCGCACGTCGTTGATCAGATGGGCGCCCGAATCCAATGCGGCTCGCGCGACGGCGGCCTTACTCGTGTCCACTGAGATGATGGTAGCCATCGCAGCGATTCGCTCCACGATGGGGATCACACGCCGAAGTTCTTCCTCGGTGTCAACCGGGGACGCGCCCGGTCGCGTCGACTCACCGCCAACGTCAATGATTGCGGCGCCCGCATCGATCATCTCGGCGGCCGCGGCTGCGGCGGCGCCGGCATCCAATCGCCCGTCGCGGAAGAATCGAGCACCGTCGGAAAACGAATCCGGCGTCGTATTGAGCACGCCCATCACGCGGGGTGTCGCGAGGGACAGCCGCTGGGTGCGGCAGAACAAGACAGGCGCGGACTCCATCGACGCCGCGCCCGCCGAGGTCAGTGTTCTTGCGCGGGGCCGCCGATGTTTTGAGCTCCGCCGGCTTGCGGCGTCGAGGGGCGTTCCCCTTTAGCCCGATTCGCGGGGCCACTGCCGTCGGTCGTCGCCCGCGGTTTGGCGCCGGCCATGATGTCGTTGATCTGATCCGCGTTGAGCGTTTCGTACTCGATCAAAGCCTCGGCCATCGAATGCAGCTTGTCCGCGTTGCTGTTCAGGATGCTCTCAGCGTGCTTGTAGCACTGGTCGATGATGCGGCGTACTTCTTCATCGATGAGGCGCGCGGTGTCAGCCGACAGCGCTTTGGTCTTGGTGCCGGCAGACATCCCGAGGAATACTTCCGCGTCATCTTCGTCATATTTCTGCGGGCCGAGCTTTTCGGACAGTCCCCACTTGGTGACCATGTTGCGCGCCAACCGCGTTGCCTGTTCGATGTCGTTGGACGCGCCCGTCGTAATGCCATCGGGTCCAAGCACCATCTCCTCGGCGATGCGACCACCGAAGAACGAGCTGATCCGCGACAAGATCGCGGTGCGGCTGTGGCTGTAGCGGTCTTCCTCCGGAAGAAACATCGTGACGCCCAACGCTCTGCCACGCGGCATGATCGTGACTTTGTATACCGGGTCGTGTTCGGGCACGGTGCGACCGACGATCGCATGTCCCGCTTCATGGTACGCGGTCGTGCGTTTCTCCTTGTCGGACATCACCATCGATTTGCGCTCGGCGCCCATCATGATCTTGTCCTTGGCCTGGTCGAACTCGCGCATCTCGACCAGACGCTTGCTCGAGCGCGCGGCAAACAGCGCGGCTTCATTGACGAGATTCGCAAGGTCCGCGCCGGAAAATCCCGGCGTTCCGCGTGCAATGACACTGGCATCGACATTCTCAGCCAGTGGCACCTTGCGCATGTGCACCTTCAGGATCTGCTCGCGGCCACGAATGTCGGGCAGAGGAACGACGACCTGGCGATCGAACCGACCTGGGCGCAACAACGCCGGATCCAAAACGTCAGGCCGGTTCGTGGCCGCGATGATGATGATCCCGTCGTTCGGTTCGAAGCCGTCCATTTCCACCAGCAGCTGGTTGAGCGTTTGTTCCCGCTCGTCGTGGCCACCGCCAAGCCCAGCGCCACGATGCCGACCGACCGCGTCAATCTCATCGATGAAAATGATGCACGGCGACTGTTTCTTCGCCTGCTCGAACATGTCGCGCACGCGCGACGCGCCAACACCCACGAACATCTCTACGAAGTCGGAGCCCGAAATCGTGAAGAACGGCACCTTGGCTTCCCCGGCGATCGCCTTCGCGAGCAACGTCTTGCCGGTGCCCGGTGGACCAACCATCAGGATTCCGCGCGGAATCCGGCCGCCCAGCTTTTGAAATTTGCCAGGCTCGCGCAAGAAATCCACGAGCTCCTGAACATCCTCTTTGGCTTCGTCCACGCCCGCGACGTCGGCGAACGTCGTCTTGATCTGATCCTCGGACAACAGCCGCGCTTTGCTCTTGCCGAACGCCATCGGGCCACCACGACCGCCTGCGCCGCCCTGCATCTGACGCATGAACAGCATGAAAACCGCGATGATGATCAGGATCGGAAAGCTGGCAATCAGCAACTGAGCCCAAATGCTCTGCTGCTCGGGCGCCTCGCCGATCACGTTGACGTTGTGATTGATCAACTCGTCCATCAGTTTCGGATCGTCGATCGGCGGACGGATGACCTTGAAGTCTTCGCCGGACTTGCGCTTGCCAATGATTACGAGGCCGTTGATCGCGACCTCTTGGACCTGATCACCCTGGACCTCCGAGATAAAACTCGAATAGGTGATTTCCTGCGGCTGTGGCCGCACGCTGAAGTTGTTGAATACCGTCAGCAGCACCGCCGCGATGATCAACCACAGAAGTAAATTTTTCCCCATATCGTTCAATGGGTTATCCTCACAAGATCGGACGATTGGCGAACTGGGAGCTTACTACACATCATCTTAGGTCAGCTACCGCGGCCGGCCTCGTCATGACCGGTGCCCGTGAAACCGGTCGCAACTGCAAAAACTTCCCGCGACTCAGAGCGAGACGCCGCCGGTTTGGCGAGTATGGTCTTCGAAAATAGCCGACGCAGGTCCTTGGTCCATTCGTCGACTCCACTACCCTGGAACATCTTGACCACCAGAGTGCCGCCCGGTTCCAACCACCGCGTCGCGGCCCTCGTCGCCAACTCGGCAAGTTCCATCGCTGCCGCCTGATCCGCTGCTTTCACTCCGCTGATGTTGGGGGACATATCCGACAAAACAAGGCCCACCTTACGCGCGCCCAGTAACTGCGCGAGTGCCTCGTCGAAATCGTCAGAGTGAATGTCGAGGCAAAGAAACGTCACACCGGGCGGCACCTGCATCGGCCGACAATCCACGGCGATCACGCGCCCGTCGCGCAGCTTGCCCGCGAGATAACGCGTCCAACCGCCGGGTGCCGCGCCGAGTTCGAGCACCAGGGTCCGCCCGCGCAACAGACCGAAACGTGCGTCGAGTTGTGCCAGTTTGAAGTGCGCCCGGGAACCCAGACCCGCAGTCGCGGCCTTCTTCACATAAGGGTCGCGCTTCTGCCGCTCCATCCAGAGCTGACTTGATTTCGATCGCTTCGCCATAACCTGGATCAATATACTGCGCGGATGCTGACGTCCAAAGAAAAACGGCTCCTGCGCCAGGTCGCGCACCATTTACAACCCGTCGTGACCGTGGCGGAACGTGGTGTTACCGACGGCCTGGTGGCAGAGGCGCGGCGCGCGCTGAACGACCACGAGATCATCAAGGCCAAAGTCAGTGTCGCGGATCGCGTTGTGCGCCGGGAACTCGGCGAGAGCCTCGCGGCGCAGTGCGACTCCGAAATCGTCCAGGTTATCGGCCGCGTCTGGGTGCTTTACCGCGCCAATCCGGATGCCGATCCGCGGCTGTCGAACGTCGCGCGCTTCTCTTAGCCGCTACAAGCTACAGATGTTCGACCTTGTCGATCTCGTATTCGGCGGAGCCATTGGGCGCTTTGACGGTCACCGAATCGCCGACGGATTTTCCAACCAGCGCGCGCGCCAGCGGTGACATCACCGAGATCGTGTTCTGCTTCAAATCTGCTTCGTCTTCGCCGACGATCTTGTAGCGCCTTTGCGCGCCACCCTCAAGCAGCGTAACCGTCGAACCGAACACGACCTTGCCTGTGTATTTGATCTTCGTGACGTCGATGATCTGAGCGTTTGCCAGCTTGTTCTCGATTTCCTTCACGCGACCTTCGGCGAATCCCTGTTGCTCCTTCGCCGCGTGGTATTCAGCGTTCTCCCGCAGGTCACCGTGTTCGCGCGCCGTCGCGATAGCCTGAATGATCTGCGGTCGCACGACCGATTTCAGATGGCTCAACTCCTCGCGCAATCGCTCGGAGCCCGCGAATGTCATCGGTACTTTCATTGTCGGATCATCGTCGGATCACCGTCGAATCATCGTTCGATACTGGCGTGGAGGTCCTGCAGGCGCCGTACGGCGTCGCCGCGGCCGAACCGAATCGCGATGCCATACGCCTCGCCGCCCGCCAACGTAGTCGTGTAGCAGACTTTGTGCTGCAACGCGAGCCTGCGAATCAAGGCTGAGTCGGTGATCGCCTGTCTACCCTCGGTCGTATTGACGATCAGATCGATTTTTGCGTTTTTCATCAGGTCGGCGAAATCCGGTCGCCCCTCAGTCACTTTGTTCACTGTCTCGACCGCAAGCCCGGCTTCGATCAGCACCCGAGCCGTACCACGCGTC
>CAYUMA010000100.1:0-4952 GCA_964445675.1 uncultured Pseudomonadales bacterium
GTGCGACCGGGAAGACCTCGACCGCACGAAGGACCAACCGCCTCGGCTCAGCGCCGGCGGCGCGCGCGTACATCAGTTCTTGAATCTGTCGTCGTTCGCTGAACGCATGCTGGTGCACGAGCACGCGATCGTGAAGATCCGTCCGGACATGCCGCTCGATCGCGCCGCGTTGATCGGCTGCGGTGTCACGACCGGCGTCGGCGCCGTCATCCACACTGCCAAAGTCGAACCCGGCTCGACGGTTGCGGTGATCGGTTGCGGCGGCGTGGGCCTGTCGTGCATCAACGGCGCGGCGATCGCCGGCGCCGGACGCATCATCGCGATCGACACGCTGCCGAGTAAGCTCGAACTCGCGCGTAAATTCGGTGCAACCGACGTCATCAACGCGAAGGAGACCGACCCGGTCGGCGAGGTCGTCTCGATGACCAACGGCGGCGTGCACTATTCATTCGAAGCGATCGGGCTGAAGGCGACAACGGAGCAGTCGTTCAAGATGCTGCGCAAGGGCGGCTGCGCGACGATCATCGGCATGATTCCGGTCGGCACGATGGTCGAGTTGCACGGCGCCGAATTTCTGATGGAGCGCAAGATTCAGGGATCGAACATGGGGTCGAACCGCTTCCGCGTGGACATGCCGCGGTTCGTCGACTTTTACCTGAACGGCAAATTGCACCTCGACGACATGATCTCCGGCCGCATCAAACTGAAGGACGTCAACGACGCTATGAATGCGCTGAAGACGGGCGAAGTCGCGCGCAGCGTGATCATGTTCGACGCCTGAGGTTGGGGGCACCACCAACTGTGGGAGCGGTCAATTGTGGGAGGAACTCCCACAATAGACCGCTCCCACAAGAAAGGCCCACGTGTCTGCCTGCGTCCCGCCGAACGGCGCAATCACGTCGATGAGCGGAATCCCTCCCATCGATGCGCGCGCGCTATCGTTTGCACATCGGCGTGGAGCTTCGGTCATGAATATTTCGGAATCTTTGGTGGGCCACCTGCTGAAGCGCGGCGGCACCAAGTACCTGATCATCAAGGCGCACGACACCACTGTCGTTGCCGCGTATCGCGACAAGGCCGGCGTGCTCCAGCGCGTGCTGGTCCCGCTCGCGGAGGCACTGCAGTGCGTCGATCTCAATCAGGTCAACATGATCGATGCGCCCGAGCCCGTTCCCGTCGAGCCGCAACTGACGCTGGTCGAATAACGGCGCTTTCGCGCCTGCGGCTACGGAATGACGATGTAGCCGAACTCCCCGGACCGGTAGACGCGCAGCAATAGCTGTTCGGCGCCGCCACGCACCTTTCCCGTGATCTCCGCCAGATTTGTGACCGGCTGCCGGTTGACCGCGACGATGATGTCGCCCGGTCGCAATCCGCGCCCCCAAGCGGTGCTGTTGGGGTCGACGTCCGTCACCAACACGCCCGCACCCATCGACGGATCGCCTTCGTTGTGAAAGTTCTGCAACGCAACGCCGGTGAGTCGTGCATCGATGCGCTCGCCAGTCGTTTGTTCGTAGTCGTCCGCTTTCAGCACGAAGGCGATGCGCTTGGGTTTACCATCGCGAACGACGGTGACGTTCACCGCGTCGCCGACCATCAGCAGTGCGGACTGTCCGTGAAAGTCGACGACGCGTTTGATCTCGCGTTCATTGACCTTGACGATCACGTCGCCCGCGCTGATGCCGGCCGCGGCGGCGGGGCTGTCCTTCTCGACCTCGACCACGACGACGCCGTCGTCGAAGCTGACGTCGAATGCCTGCGCAAGTTCGGCGTTGAGCGGCTGCACGCGGATCCCGAGCCGGCCGCGCTCCACTTTGCCGCGCTTGATCAGCTGCGCCATGATCGCCGACACCATGTTGCTCGGGATCGCAAAGCCGATGCCGACATTGCCGCCGGCCGGCGCCAGGATCGCTGTATTGATGCCGATCAGTTCGCCGCGCAGGTTCACCAACGCGCCGCCCGAGTTGCCCGGATTGATCGACGCGTCGGTCTGAATGAAATCCTCGAAGCCTTCGATGCCCAGGCCGCTGCGGCCCAACGCGCTGACGATGCCCGACGTCACGGTCTGATCGAGCCCGAACGGATTGCCGATCGCAACGACATAGTCGCCGACACGCAACCGACTCGAATCCGCGAAGGCGATCTGCGTGAGTTTCGTCGCGTCGACTTTCAAGACGGCGAGATCGACCTGCGGATCCGTGCCGACCAGCTTCGCCGGCAACGCGCGGCCGTCGGATAGCGTCACGGTGATCTCGTCGGCGCGGTCGATCACGTGGTTGTTGGTGACGATATATCCGGCGCGCGCGTCGACGACGACGCCCGAACCCGCCGCCTGAGTGCGCCGATAGCGCTGCTGCTGTTGGGGGAAATTGAAAAAACGCCGGAAGAACGGATCGTCCATCAACGGATTGCGCACCTGTACCGTCGTGTAGGTTGCGATGTTGACGACCGCCGGCGTAATCGCGTCGAGCATCGGCGCGAGACTCGGCATGTCACCGCCATCGCTTGTGCGCGGCGGAATCGCTGCACCGATATCGATGGTCGTCAGCATGCCGACGAGCACCGCAACAAAAATCCGCATGGCGCTTTTCATAAGGTCCAGTTCATTGAATCGAGGTCCTCGAGTCGAATTCGGGCATCGGTCCGGCAGCGACGATCAACACGAACGCGACGACAGAGAGTAGCGCAAAGGTCGAAAACGCCACCGCATAACCACCGACCGCGTATATCACACCGAGCAACACCGGACCCAGTGCGACGCCCAGCGTCGTCACGGCCTGGCTCAATGAGAAGATCTTCGGATAGTCCATGACGCCAAACGCGTGGGCAAGCATCAGCGGCTGCAGCATCAAGAGATTTCCGACCGTAAATCCGAAGATTCCGGCGCCGAGCCACAACGAATCCCGGTCCGATGCGTAGCCCAATACCAGAAATCCCACCAATTGCCCGAAGAGGTTTGCGAGCGCAAAAGTCTTCATCGGCACACGTCCAATCATGGCGCCGCCGAAGAATCGACCCAGCACCGCCAGCATCGCCAGTATCGAAACCGCAAATGACGCCTGTAGCGGCGTCACGATCGCGACGCCACGGTTGTAAAGATGCGCGATGACGCCTACCTGCGTACCCAATGCCAATACGTATCCCGCCGTCAGCGCCACAAAAAAGCGCGAGCGCACGGCGGGCGCAAATGCCGTTCCCAGACGAACTCCCGAAGGGGCGTCGGCGCTCGAGTGCGCCGAGAACGCGCGTAGACCGAACCACGCGATCGGCGCAATGACCAGCACAAATACCGCACCGAGCACGAGCGTCGCGCGCTCGAGCGGCCACTGCGAAAGCAACCACACCGACAGCGGCGTCACGATGACCCCGCCCAGCGACAAACCGGTTGACGTGAACGACAGCGCCAGCGGTCGTTGCCGCGCATCGAACCAGCGCGTGATCAATGTCGTTGCCGGGAGCAGCGAAACGCACGTGTAACCGATGCCGAACAGCGCGTATACGAGATACAGCTGCCACGCGGCCTCGACTCGCCCGATACCGGCGATTGCGCCGCCGCCGACCAGGGCGCCAACGAGCATCACGAGGCGCACGTCGCTGGTTTGCAGCAGGCGCCCGATCAGCAGACCGGCCGCGCCGCCCGTCAAAAAGAACACGCCGACCGCGTTCGAAACCGACGCAACGGAAAATCCGCGCTGCGTCGCGAGCACGCTCATGTAGACGGACAGGTTGTAGAACGCGAGTCCCGAAGACACCGTCAGAATCACGAGCAGGTTGGACGCCAACAACCAGCGATGGTGTTCCACTCGCATACGCGGCTACCTGAACGGAAGAGGTGGAGCGGGTGGAGGGAATCGAACCCTCGTATGCAGCTTGGGAAGCTGCCGTTCTACCATTGAACTACACCCGCGGCGGGCGCGAATTATGGCAAAGGGATGTGCAAAGGTCTAAACGAGATCACGCCGCAGGTCGGGTGCCGACGATCGAGACCCGCTCCCCGTAACGCGACTGCGGAAAGTAATCCCATATCGCGTGATGTTGCGTGCAGCGGTTGTCCCAGAACGTCAGCGTATTGGGCTTCCAACGCACACGACACGTCAGCGCCGGCGTCGTCGCGATGTGGTTGAACAGCAGATCGAGCAAGCCGCGACTTTCCCAGCGCGCGAACCCCTTCAGATGTGTTGTAAAGCCGCTGTTGACGAACAGTACTTTGCGCCCGGTCTCGGCGTGTCGCGTGATCACCGGATGTTCGTTACGCGGATAGTTCGCGCCTTCCGGCAGCGCGTAGTGATAACTGCCGAGATACGGCAGCGCACCGTCGTGCACCGCGGTCAGCCCCTCCAGGAATTTCTGCAGCGGCGCCGACAACGTATCAAAGGCGCGATACATGTCGGCAAATACCGTATCGCCACCGCCGCCGTCCGGCGTCTGTTTCATATAGAGCATCGAACCCATCGGCGGCTTTTCGTCGCACGATACGTCGGTATGCCACGCGTCGCCCGCCGTGAACTTCGACTTCTGCGTCGTCTTGACCGCGAGGATCTCGGGGTCGCCCGCTGAATCGTAATCCGCGCTCGATTTCAGCGGATGTACGTGCAGCGGACCAAACCGGCGCGCAAACGCTTTGTGTTGTTCCTGCGTCAGATGCTGATCGCGGAAAACCAGCACCGACCAATCCAGGAACGCGCGCTTCAGATCGCGCTCCTGCGCGCTCGACAGCGGCTGGGCCAGGTCGACGCCGGCTACCTCGGCGCCGATATGCGGCGTCAGCGTCTCGACTTCGATCGTCTCGTAGTTGCTCATCTGCTGCGATTCCCCTCGACTTCACGGATTCGATGCTAGTCCGGCGAATTGGAAATGGTCCACACAAACTGTAAGGTTCGTCGGTCATTTTGAACACCAATGGGGCAATCGATGAAGGTCAAAGACAAAGTCGTCGTCGTCACCGGCGGCGC
>CAYUMA010000101.1:0-6112 GCA_964445675.1 uncultured Pseudomonadales bacterium
TTCGATTTTTGCGCGCGCGTTCCTCGATGCGTTACAAGCCAACAACGGGATTCTCGCCGCGCCGGAGCTGTATCTGCAGGTGCGCGACCGGGTTCGAGCAGCGGCTGCCAGCGTCAAATTCGAACAGCGCCCCGAATTCAAGACGATCAAATCCGCCGGGCACGAAGTCGGCGATTTTTTCTTTGTGCCGACGGGACTGGCGCACTGATCGCGCATCGCAAATAGGGAGATCTGAGGATGAATCCTGTGGTTCGCCGCGCGCAGCGGTTCTTCGTCGGTGACGGTGGCTCTCGGCGCGCGTCTCAAGTCGCAACGATCCTGCTTGCGCTCGGCGCCGCGTGGCTGCCGGTCGCCGGCAACGCGGCAACATTGAGAGCCGTTGTGCTCGGCCCGGTCACCGAAGGAGGACAACCAGCGACGGTCGCCGTCCGACTCGCATTCGACGCTGGCGAGAACCCGGCGAATTGTCAGATCGACGGGACGCTGTCGACGGCGGACATCGACGCGATCGCGGGTGTGGACTACCAACCACTCAATGCACCGTTTTCACTGACGCTGACAACCAGCGACGCGAGCGTGCAACAACAATTCACGATTCCGATCGTCAACAACGCGATCGCCGAGCCGAATGAGTCATTCAACGCCTCGGTCGCCGCGACCGTCGACCCTGGCGTGTGTTCGCTGAGTGTCAACATCGTCAAAGACACCGGGGTCGCGATCACCGACGACGATGCGGGCAATGCGAGCATCGCGTTCAGCGCGAGCGTCCTCAGCGTCAACGAAAATGCCGGTAACGTCGTCGTTCAAATCGTGATGAATGGCGCCGCATCGCTGCAGCCGCCGTTCACCGCGACGGTCGACGTCGCCACCCAGGACGGCACGGCGAACAGCAGCAACGATTTCGGCGCGGCTTCGACGACGTTGTCATTCGACGCAGCCGTCTCGATCCAGACGATCACGGTCCCACTGACCGACGACGCAATCGCCGAGGCGAGCGAAGCGTTCTCCGTCGTGTTGTCGAATGCCGCGGCGACTCTGAACGACGGACGTACCGTTGCCGTCGGATTACCCACGCCAACGCTGGCCGTGACGATCGTCGACGACGACATTGCCGGCGCGCTGCAGTTTGCAAGCAGCGCGGTGACGGCGCCCGAAAACGGCGGGCCGCTGACGGTGTCGGTGAACCGCGTCGGTGGAACCGCAGGCGCCGTATCGATTGATTACGCCGCCGCATCCGGTACGGCCACCGCGGGGCTCGACTTCACCGCGGTGACTGGAACGCTGAACTGGGCCGCCGGCGACGCCGCCGCAAAAACGTTCGTCGTGCCGATCCTCAACGACACGCTGATCGACCCGAATGAGACGATCACGCTGACGCTGACGAATCCGACCGGGGGCGCAACTGCAGGAGCGGGTGCGTCGATCACGATTCAGGACGATGAGGCACCACTCGACGCCGGCGGTGACGTCACCGTCGCAACGACCGCCGGCGCGACGGTCACGTCGACGTTCTTTGTCGCCGGCACGCCACCGCTGGGGCTGAGCGCCGCGCTCGGCAGCGTGAATCCCACCGTTCTCAATGCACCTGGTAACGCCACGTACAGCTACACGGTTCCGGCGGGCACGCCGGCCGGTTCGACCCTGAATGACACCGTGACGGTGACGGACCAGGGTGGCAACGTGGCGACTAAGCGGATCACGCTGCAGGTCAGCGCACGCGCGGCCCGGAATTTATCCGGGATCGCGGCGCTGACGCCGAATCAACGCGCGCTGGCGACTTGGTTCGACGCTGCGTGTCCGCGCCTCGCCGCCGCGACGGCGCCGAATCAGCGCGATCTGTTCGGGCTCTGCGGGAACCTGCGCGACCCCGCGACGACCGATGCGCAGGTCGTCGTCGCGCTCGATGCGATCAACCCGGAACAATTGATCGGCGCCGCGCAGATCACGCTGCAACTCGCCACGCAACAACACGGCAATCTCGAGCAACGCCTCAACGCGCTACGCTCCGGCGCAACCGGGATCGACCTTGCAGGACTCGATCTGAGCATTGATGGCGAAGTCGTTTCGGGTGCGGCGATTCAGTCGCTTGTCGAGACACTGACCGGCGGCGCCGCGAGCGCGGACGACTTCGGTCGCTGGGGCATCTTCGTCAACGGCCGGATCAACTACGGCGACAAGGATCAGACGCAGAACCAGGCCGGCTTCGATTTCGACACGATCGGTGTCACCAGCGGTGTGGATTACCGGATCCGCGACAATTTCGTCGTCGGCGCGGCCCTCGCCTACAGTCGGATCGAGACGGACTTCGACCGTTCGGCGGGGCATCTCGACATCGACACCTGGAACGGTTCGCTGTTCGGCACGTATTTCAGTGCCGACAAGTACTACGTTGATGCGACCCTCAGCTACGGCGACAGCAGTTACGATTCGGTGCGCCGGATCGTTTACACCGACGTCGGTGGGACGGTCGATCGCACGGCGACGAGCGACACGGACGGTATGGAGACCTCAGCGGGGCTCTCGGGCGGATACGATTTCACGCACGGCGCGTGGACGTTCGGCCCGCATGCCGGGACGGACTACCACAACGTCGATGTCGATGAGTTCCGCGAGACCGGCGCGGCCGGCCTCAACATGATCGTTGGGGACCAGGACGCACAGTCGTTCACCCTCAACGCCGGCGGTCACCTCTCCTACGTCGTCACACCGTCCTGGGGTGTGCTGATTCCCCACCTCCGCGTCGACTTCGTGCACGAATTCGAAGACAGCCGTGAGCTGGTCGCAATCCAGTTGGCGGCAGATCCGTTCAGCGCCGATCCCACCAATCCAACCCCGCCGATCAATCTGCAGACCGACAGTCCCGACGCGGACTACGTCGTCTGGTCGGCGGGACTCTCGGCGCAGTTCATCAATGGAATGTCCGGCTTCGTCAATTACCGCAGTACAGCGGGCTACGACGATCTCACGCTGAGTGAAGTGACGTTGGGTCTGCGGTGGGAGCGATCCTTCTGACCGACGCCTGATCGAGCGTTGTTGCGAACCCTCGATCAAAGGATGCAGTCACGTATACTGTTGCGCCAGGAAAACGGGGAGATCGTGTCATCCTTCAAACAATCGCCGAACACTTCGGACATCTGTTCGGGCCGCTGCGACTGTTCAACAGCTACCTGTTTCTGGCCGGCATCGCCAATGCGGTGTCCGTGATCCTCACCTTCTGGCTGCTCCCGAAATTCTGGCACCTGTTACCCAAGGATCAGGGCCGGGCGCACGCCGTCAACGCCGAAATGAGCATCGGCAAGCCGATGGGCGCAGGCGTCATCTTCGTGCCGATCTTCGCCTTCGTGGCGTTGTTGGTGACGCCGCTGCAGTGGCCCTACCTGGCGGTCATCGCGTGCATGCTGGTGGCGATGGCGGTCGGCTTCCTCGACGATCGCACGCGCGGTGGCTGGAGCGAATATGCGCTCGGCGCGAGCGACCTGGTCGTCAGCATCGTCGCCGCGATGGCGGTGTGTCGTCTGAGTGGCTTCGACGTCTGGTTGCCGTTCGTCAAGATGCCGTTGCATGTCCCGCCGTGGCTGTTCGTCGCGGGCGGATCGGTGCTGATCTGGGTGACGATCAATTCGACGAACGCAACCGACGGTGTCGATGGACTGTCCGGAAGCCTGTCGGCGATGGCGCTCGTCTTTCTCGGCGCGATCCTCTACACGGTGGTCGGACACAAGGACGTATCGGCTTATCTTTTGCTGCCGCATTACGTCAATGGACCGGCGTGGGCGATGTTGGCCTTTGCGATGATCGGCTGCGTCGCGAGCTACCTCTGGTACAACTGCAATCCGAGCATCGTGCTGATGGGTGACGCCGGATCGCGCCCCATCGGGCTGTTGTTGGGTGTACTGGTGCTTGCGTCCGGCAACCCGTTCCTGGTGCTCGTCGTCGCGACGGTCGTGCTGGTCAACGGCGGCACTGGCTTGTTGAAAGTTGCGCTGTTGCGATTTTTCCGGATCCCGATCTTTCGCAACGTGCGTTATCCGCTACACGACCACATGCGCAAGAACCTCGGGTGGTCGAATACCCAGGTGCTCGTGCGATTTATGCTGCTGCAGGCGGTCGGCACGCCGCTGCTGTTGATGCTGCTGCTGAAATTGCGCTGATGTGGGAGCGGTCTCCAGACCGCGATCCCCTAGCGTTGAGGCGGGCCATCGCGGTCTGGAGACCGCTCCTACAAGCCGTTGCGCTCAGCCCAATCCCAGTACGAGCTTCGCCATGATGTTGCGCTGGATCTCGTTGGAGCCGGCGAAGATCGATACCTTGCGCGTATTGAAGTACTCCTGCGCGACGCCGTTCGCGTGCTCCGGACCGACGGGCTGGAAATTGTCGCCTGCGACCGGCGTAGAGGCGTCGAACGGGGTCGCATAGCCGCCGACGACTTCGAGCGCGAGTTCGGTCAGCGCCTGCTGCAGTTCCGAGCCGCGCGTCTTCAGCAGCGATGATTCCGGCCCGACGTTCTGCCCCGCGGCCAGTGCGCCGAGAATGCGCAGCTCCGTGAATTCCATGGCCAGAATCTGTACTTCGACGGCGTCGATGCGCGACTTGAACGCGGGCTCCAATGCCATCGACGCGCCGTTGCCGTCGGTTTCGGCGGCGGCGATTGCACGGATCTGACCGAGCGCAGCCTTGAGCCCCGGGGAGTACGCATTGCCGCGCTCGAACTCGAGCAGATACTTCGCGTAGGTCCAACCCTTGCCCGCCTCGCCGATCAGATTCGCCTTTGGTACGACGACGTTTTCGAAGAAGACCGTGTTGATTTCCTGCGCGCCGACCGCGGGCTGGTCGAGCGTGATGATCGGGTTCACGGTTACTCCCGGCGAATGCATGTCGATGAGTAAAAAGCTGATGCCCATCTGCTGCTTGGGTTCCTGGCTGCTGCGCACGAGGCAGAAGATCCAGTCGGCGTATTGCGCGAGCGTCGTCCACGTTTTTACGCCATTCACGAGAAAGTGGTCGCCCTTGTCCTCGGCTTTCGTGCGCAGCGACGCAAGATCCGAACCCGACCCAGGCTCGGAATAACCCTGACACCACCACACGTTGGTGTTGAGGATGTCTGGTAGGAACCTGCGTTTTTGTTCATCGTTGCCGAACCGCATGATCACCGGCGCAACCATATTGATGCCGAATGGCATCACATTGGGAGCACCGATCCGCGCGCGTTCGAGATCAAAAATGTAGTTCTGCGTCGGCGTAAAGCCGGCGCCGCCGTGTTGTTTGGGCCAGTTCACCGCCGCCCATCCGCGCGCGGCCAGCGCTTTCTGCCAGCGTACGTGGTCGTCCTTCGACAGCCGTCCGAGTGCGCTGCGCGACTGACGTTTGCGCACTTCCTGCGGCCACGCGCCGGCGAGCCACGCGCGGACGTCCCGCTGGAAATCTCGATCGGCGTCGCTGAAGGTCAGATCCATGCAAATACGCTCTACAAATCAATGGAGCGAATTCTAACCGTTGATCACGCCAACCGGCGTCGGGGGTATGCGGCGATGATGCAATAATGCGCGGCCACCGACATTCGAGGTACTTCAGATGCAGGGCGCATCGCAGACCGACTCCGTCCACGACTACTTCAGCCACTTGCAGGCGTCGATCTGCGCTCGGCTCGAACAGCTCGATGGCGCGGCGCGTTTTCGCGGAGACGAGGTCGCTTCGGCGGACGGTGGCGTCGCGCGACCGCGGGTGCTCGAGGACGGCGCGCATATCGAAAAAGCGGCAGTGCAGTTCACACACAGCGTCGGCGCGTCATTGCCACCGGCCGCGACCGAACGCAATCCGCACCTCGCCGGTCAACCATTTCAGGCTGTCGCGATCTCGCTGATCGTGCACCCCCGCAGTCCGTATGTGCCGACGACGCATATGAATCTGCGCTACTTCACGATCGACGCCGCTGTGCCCGTCTGGTATTTCGGCGGTGGATTCGATCTGACCCCGTACTACGGATTCACCGAGGATTGTGTCCACTGGCATCAGCAGGCCCGCGCCGCTTGCGCCCCGTACGTCTTGTTCATAGCAATGGCAGTGTTCCCCAGCGTCATAAGAATCATGTTGCGTGCGTGTACTTTTAATTGGT
>CAYUMA010000102.1:0-4146 GCA_964445675.1 uncultured Pseudomonadales bacterium
ATCAGGTCCGCGCCAAGAGCAACTGGGGACCGCACCACGGCCATGCCCAGTTTTTCGATGGCGAGGTCGAGCCGTGCATCAACGGGAGGGCGCTCTTGGTCGAGCGGTTGCTCAGCGAACAGCTGGCGGATGGCGGCAGGAACTGCGACGCGCCACCGGACAAGCGATCGAACGCGACCGGAAGAGCGATTGCGACTGGCGAGAATTCGCGTTTCCGACGCGCTGGTACTACGACGTGCTGTGCGGCCTGGACTACTTGCGCAAAGCCGGCGCCAGTCCTGACGGACGCACGGCCGAGGCGATCGACCTCGTGGTCGCCAGGCAACGCCGGGTCGGTCGCTGGCCGTTGGGCGAGGCACACGCCGGCGAGGCCCACTTCGATATGGAAAGCGGCAGTGCAACCGCAAGCCGCTGGAACACACTGCGTGCGCTACGCGTGTTGGACTGGGTCTCGCCGACTCGACGCTAGGCGGGCCGGTACCAGATCGGCGACGACCAGGCGCGCTCCTGCAGCGTCGTTGGCAATCCGTCACGCGGTGGCACACCCGCGCGAAGCGCATCCCACGTGGACCAGCGGCAGGTCGGATTTTCGAGCACGCGTACATAGTAGAAGGCGCGCTGCGTTGGATCGAAGGCTGGATCGTTCCAAACCGTTCGCAGCTCGGCGGCGCCAACATCGGCGCTATAGCCGCAGGTCGTCAGATCAACCTTCGCGCCATTGTCTGCACATCGATGCGTGGCGGGATCGACGGCGCCGCTGCCGCAGGCGACATCGAACACCCGCTCCTGCGCCTTACCATCGGCCACCCAACCCTTGATGATCTGCACGCGCTGCAGCGGCGCACTGTTCGGATCGCGCATTGCCCAGACAAAAAAGCGCGGTGCGGCGCCAACGATGGTGGTACTGGCGATGAGGTCCGAACCCATCGGCACACCCTGTGCATACGCCGTCTGGATGACATCGGGATCCTTCAGCAATTGCTCTGACAGGTCATAGCCCGCGAAGAAGCGCACGCGGATACGCGGCCCGGACGTCGCAAAAGTTTCTTTGCGGCGCAGCGCGTCGAAGATCGACTCACGGGTGTTCTGCTCGGCCCAGACGCCGGCGAGTCCGGATGCCGACCAGTTCTGAAAATAGCCGCTCGAGTACGCGGAGCCGTCTGCGCCGGGTTTCTCCAGCGGCACCGAGCCGCGCAATTGCGGCGTTGCATCGAGCAGCCCGACCTTCGACCAGTAGTTGGCTTCATCGAACGCACCGGCCGCCACGTGAGTATCGGACGCACCGATCAGACCGAAGCGATACGGATTCACACCACGCGCCGCCTCCAGGGCCAGTCCATTCAAATAGGCTTCGCGCACATAACTGCCGTGTGGCTCACTCGGCAACGCACTGGCGATCCGCAGCGTCATAACTTCGAAATCGGCCCACTCATCGTTCGGCGATAGGATCGAACGTGTATCGGATGTGCCCTTCACCTGTGTGATCTCGACCAGCGGCTCGTTGCGCATGCGTTGGTCCGCATACGCGGCGTCAATCGGCTGACCGGCCGAATTCGTCAGCTGGAACATCAGGCCGTTGGAGCCGTTGGAGTTGTGCGGAATCGCCAGTGCCTCGTGGCCCGCGGCGCGCTGAGTATCCATCCACGCCCACAGGTCCTCGGGATTGACCGAGTCGAGCGCGGTGAATATCTGCTCGGGCGCAGTGCCGCGAAAGATCACATTGCGGTGCAGATTTTCCTGCTCCGGCCCGGCCGCGGTGTATTCGAAGCCGATGAATGTCGTGAACGTGCCGGGGTCGTTGTTGCGCTCGGCCGAGGCGATCGTGTCGGCCCACGCCGAACGAACCACGCCGCTATCCAACAGGTCGTCGCTGGCGCGCGGCCCGCGCAGCAGCTTGACGACTGCTTGAAACTCGGTCCGCCGCGCTTGCGGTGTTGTTGCGTCGCGGATCCTCTGCGCAATCGGGTGTTGACCCACCTTGGTCGACGGATCCGCCATTGCGGGCAGCATGCCCAGATATTCGGAGTGGTCCGTCACCGCTTCGAAATCGAGCGGGTGTTTGAGCTGCATGTCGAATCCCGCCGGATGCTTGATGACTTCGCCCTTTGCGTACCGATACGCATCGTCCGGATTCGCGCGCGTGCCAAAGACGTACGCATCGAACGATAAGCCCGTATGTACGTGCAGATCGCCGAAGTACGCATTGCGATCGGGATTGCGCGCCAGCGGCGGCGCGATGGGCTGTGTCTGCGCGACGGGCGGCGTTGCCTGCCGCGGCGGAGCGGCCGGGTCGGATTTAGAGCAGCCGAAAACCAACGCCAGCCCTGCACCTGCGACGATGCCAGCAAAAATCCGCATTGTGTTTCTCTCCCTCACCGTGGCTTTGACGGGTTGAGCGATCGTATTCCGTCCAACGGCGTTTGTCTGTTCGGCGAGGGCGGTAGTATTCATCGATGAAACCCAACGGACCCGTTAGGCTCAGGGTATGACGAAGATGCACGTCGATGAGGTCGACACGAACGCGGATCTCGTACGCGCGTTGCTTGCGACCCAACACCCCCAATGGGCGCAGCTGCCGATCGAGCGAGTCTCATCTGCCGGCACCGACAACGCGATGTACCGCCTCGGCGACGACCTGGCGGTGAGGCTGCCCCGTATCCACTGGGCGATCGACAGCATCGCAAAGGAACACACGTGGCTGCCGATCCTCGCGCCGCACCTCCCGCTCGCGGTGCCGTTGCCGGTCGCGCTCGGGGAGCCGGAAGCGGCATTCCCGTATCGTTGGGCCGTGGTGCAATGGCTACCGGGCGAGTTGGCCACGCTCGAAAAACTCGACGATCCCGTGCGTGCCGCACTCGATCTCGCCGCGTTCGTTCGCGCGCTCCAATCGATCGATGCGACCGGCGGACCAAAACACAATCGCGGCAGACCGCTCCGGCTTGCGGATGCGGCGATGCGCAAAGCCATCGCCGGCCTGCGCGGCGAAGTCGACGCGCGCGCAGTCACCGAAGCCTGGGACCAGGCGCTGGCGGCGCCCGATTACAGCGGCCCGCCGGTCTGGTTTCACGGCGACCTGTCGTACCTCAACCTGCTTGCGCGGGACGGCGAGCTCACCGGCGTCATCGACTGGGGCACCTGCGGCGTCGGCGACCCCGCGATCGAGACGATCATCGGGTGGAGTCACTTTCCACCCGACGCGCGCGGGGCCTACCGCGATGCGCTCGGTGTGGACGACGCCATGTGGGAGCGCGGCAAGGGCTGGGCGCTGACCGGCGTGATCGGCATCCCGTACTACCGCGACACGAACCCCACGCTCGTGGCCGACAAGATCCGTGCGATCGACGCAGTGCTCACCGATTCGAATACATGACGTGTGGCGAATGGACATCCTAAGTCACATCCATTAGCGTCGATCCGACACCAATCCGGGAGAGCGCAGTGCACGATCTGATCATTCGCGGCGGCACCGTCGTCGACGGCAGCGGCAACCCACGCGTCGAGGCCGATATTGCAATCGACGGCGACCGCATCACGGCGGTGGGCCGCGTCACAGGGCCGGCAAAACGCACGATCGATGCGCAGCATTGTCTCGTCACGCCCGGTTGGGTCGACGTGCACACGCACTACGACGGCCAGGCGACGTGGGATCCGATCCTCGCACCGTCGAGCTGGCACGGCGTCACGACGGTGGTGATGGGCAATTGCGGCGTCGGTTTTGCGCCGGTGCGGCCGGGGCAGGAGCAGTTCCTGATCGAATTGATGGAAGGCGTCGAGGACATTCCGGGCATCGCGCTCAACGAAGGGATGGATTGGCGGTGGGAGACCTTTGCGCAATATCTCGACGCGCTCGAAGAGATGCCCCGCACGATCGACATCGCGACCCAGGTGCCCCACGCCGCAGTTCGCGCCTACGTGATGGGCGCGCGTTGCAACAGCACCGACGATCTGCCGACTGCCGATGAGATCAAGGCGATGGCCACCATAGTGCGCGACGGCATCAAAGCCGGCGCACTCGGCTTCTCGAGTTCGCGCACGCTGTTGCACAAGGACAAGAACGGCGTCCACATGCCCGGCACTTTTGCCGGCAGCGACGAGATGCTCGCGCTCGGCCTGTCGATGAAAGGCCTCGATCACGGCGTCTTCGAA
>CAYUMA010000103.1:0-5995 GCA_964445675.1 uncultured Pseudomonadales bacterium
CGACGACATCGCGGCCGCCGTGCGGTTTTTGTGCGGCCCCGAAGCGAGCTGGATCACCGGCGTCAACCTATCGGTCGACGGCGGTCATCATCTGCGCCAGGGACCTAACTACGAAGTGTTCTCGCGGATGTTGTTTGGTGATGAATTGACGGAGGGCCGGCCGCGGCAAGACGCATGAAGATGGATCCGTCGCAACTCGAACGTATTGAGTCATTTGTAGCGCCGTTCCGGGTGGAGTCGGGCGAGCGATTTTCGTTGCAGGACTTTGATCCTGCGAACACCGGCGGCTTCACGTCGACAGACAAAGGTGAAGCAAAGGAAATGCTCGACGGCGGGTCTGAATGGCTCGGTGAACAGCAGGAAATACTGTACGCGCAGGATCATTGGGCGGTGCTGCTCGTGGTTCAGGCGATGGATGCGGCGGGCAAGGACGGCACGATCAAATACGTGACGTCGGGGATGAATCCGAAGGGCTGCGAGGTCGCATCGTTCAAGCAGCCATCGGTCGAGGAACTCGACCACGATTACCTGTGGCGTTACATACCGCACGTGCCCGCGCGCGGTCAGATTGGCATCTTCAACCGCTCGTATTACGAAGAGGTGCTGGTCGTGAAGGTGCACCAGGAATTGCTCGCAAAACAGAAGCTGCCGCCGTCGCTCGTGACACCCGACATCTGGAACGAGCGCTATGAGGACATCGCGAATTTCGAGCGCTATCTGACACGCAATGGGGTACGAGTGCTGAAGTTTTTTCTGCACCTGTCGAAGGAAGAGCAGAAACGGCGGTTCATCGATCGCTACGACATCCCCGAAAAGAACTGGAAAATTACCGCGTCGGACATCGCCGAGCGGCAACATTGGGCCGCCTATCAGGACGTGTACGAGGAGGCGATTCGTAAGACGTCTTCCAAACACGCCCCGTGGTACGTGGTGCCGGCCGACAACAAGTGGTTCACGCGGATGGTCGTGGCCGCCACGGTGGTCAAGGAGATCGCTGCGCTGAACTTGCACTATCCGGTGATCGACGCCGCAAAAAGAGCCGAGCTCGACGCCGCGCGCGCGAAGCTCGACGCCGAGTGAGCGGGGAAGGTTCCGCGCTAGAATCGCCCGTAGCGTTTCGGTAAAGCGTCCGACAGGAGAATCCATGGCTCGTCTTTCGAAGCTCAGTCGCTCCATTACAGGGAAGGTTGCGATCGTCACCGGTGCGGCGAGCGGCATGGGCCGGGCAACCGCGCACCTGTTCGCCGACGAGGGCGCGATCGTCGCTGCAATCGACCTGAACGAGGCGGACCTCAACAAAGTCGTTGGGGAGATCGAAGCCGCCGGCGGCACAGCGCGCGGGTGGCGCCTCGACCTCGCCGATCGCGCCGCGATCGATCGTGTGATCAATGAGGTCGCCGCGCACTTCGGCGGCATCGACATTCTCATCAACAACGCGGGCATTTCGATTCCGATCGCGATCGACAGCGACAACTACGAAGCCGCGTGGCAGAAGTCGCTCGATGTATTGATCACCGCGCACACGCGGACCATTCGTGCGGCGCTGCCGCACCTGCGCAAGTCGAAGGCGGCGCGCATCGTCAACATCGCATCGACCGAAGGTCTCGGCGCGACCCGATTCGGCAGTCCGTACACGGCTGCGAAGCACGCGGTGATCGGCTTGACGCGCTCGTTGGCGGTTGAACTCGGCGCCGAAGGCATCACCGTCAACTGCATCTGCCCGGGACCTATCCGGACCGGAATGACGCAAGGGATACCGGAGGACAAGAAGCAGGAATTCGCGCGGCGCCGCGTGGCGCTCCGACGTTACGCGGATCCGGAAGAAGTGGCGCACGGCACGTTGAGCCTCGTGTTGCCGGCCGCGAGCTTCATCACCGGCGTTGCGTTGCCGGTTGATGGCGGCATGACGATCCGCAACGCCTGACAGGCCTGACAGAAAACAATTCGATGGCAGCAGTCCGGCAGACAGAAGTACAGGCGGTCGATCAGGCCGACCCCATTCCGTGGAGCACGGTGTTCGCGTATGGCGCGCCGGGCGTTGGCGCCGGCTATATGTTTTTGTTGTTGTCGCTGTACGTGATGAAGTTCTCCACCGACGTGCTGCTGATCGCGCCGGCGGTGATGGGCGTGATCTTCAGTGCGTCGCGGGTGTGGGACGCCGTCGCGGATCCGGTCGTCGGATATCTGAGCGATCGAACCAAACATCCGATGGGTCGGCGGCGCATCTGGATGCTTGCGAGCATCATTCCGACGTGCGCGACGTTCGTCATGTTGTTCTCGCCGCCGGCATCGTTCGGCACATTCGGTTTGACGATCTGGATGGCGATCGGTGTCATCGGCTTCTACTCGGCGATCACGCTGTTCGCGGTGCCGCATCTGTCGCTCGGCGCCGAAATGACGACGAACTACCACGAACGCAGCCGGCTGTTCGGGCTGCGTCACGCGGCGTTCACGCTCGGCTCGATCCTCGCACTCGCGAGCATGCAGATCTTCATCAACGCCGAAGCAAAAGGGCCGGAGGCGACGCGCGCCGCCGCCGAGTGGATCTCGTGGCTCGCGTCGGGGTTGATGTTCGCGATGGTGTTGTTCGCGGTCGTCAAACTGCGCGAACGCGCCGAATTTCAGAACCGCAAGATCGGGCTGCCGTACCAGGCTTTTGCGGATGTCTGGCGCAATCCGCACGCGCGCCTGCTGATCGTCGTGACGTTCATCGAAAACGTCGGCTCGGCGGCGATCGGTGCGTTGACGTTGTATGTCGCGCAATACGTCGTCGGTCGCCTCGACCTCGCCCCTTTGATCATTCTCGCGTACATGATCCCATCGACGATCTCGGTGCCCATGTGGATTCCGCTGTCGCGCCGCTTCGGCAAGATCCGCCTGTGGGTTTTTTCGATGCTGCTGACGGGCCTGGCGTTCGGCGTGATGTTTTCCCTGCCTTTCATTGGCGAGGAGAGCATGCGCATCTGGGTGATCGTCATCGCCGCGATTTTCGCGGGTCTCGCGGCCGGCTGCGGCGGTACGGTTGGACCTTCGATCCAGGGAGACGTGATCGACTACGACGAGTTCCTGACGGGTGAACGTAAGGAAGGCTCGTATTTCTCCGCGTGGAGCTTCGTCCACAAGAGCGCCACGGGCGTGATGTTGTTGTTGACGGGGTTTGTGCTGCAGGCGTCCGGTTTCGAGCCGAATCAGCCGCAGACGATGACCGTGCAGGTCGCGATGGTGTCGCTGTACGGCTTGTTCCCGCTGGTGTGTTACGCGATCGGTTCGGTGATGATGAAGAACTTCAAGCTCGACGAGACCGAACACGCGCGCATCCGGGTCGAATTACAACGGCGGCGCCGCGCGGCCTGACTTGAGTGGACAGTGGTTCGTTAGCGCCCCTCGAAATTGCCGGGGCGCCGTTCCGCGACCGCACGAACACCTTCCTTATGGTCCTGCGTCTGTTGCAGCCGATGTTGCTCGATGAACTCGTGGTCGGTTTGCTTCTTGACGGCAGCGGCGAGTCCATCGCGCATCGTTGCACGCACGGACATCACCGCGAGCGGCGCGTTCTCGGCAATCTCGTTCGCGAGCCCGATCGCTGCGTCGCGAATCGATGCCTGATCGGTCAGCACGTCGGCGAGCCCCCACGCATGTGCGGTTTCGCCGTCGACGCGCCGGCCGGTATAAAACATCAGGTTCGCGCGTTGTTGGCCAATCAATAGCGGCAGCGTATGAGTCAAGCCGAAGCCGGGGTGGAAGCCGAGCTTGACGAAGTTCGCGGTGAAACGCGTTTCCGGACTTGCGACGCGAAAGTCCGGCAGCAGCGCAAGTCCAAAGCCGCCGCCCACCGCAGAGCCTTGAATCGCACCGATGATCGGCTTCTTCGCGCTGAACAAGCGCACCGCGGCGCTGTATAGCGGATTGCCGTCCTGTTCACGCCGCGTCGTGCGTTCGGTCTGGGCCGAACGATCGGAGAAATTCGCGCCGGCGCAGAAATGTTTGCCCTGCGCGCACAGCACACTCGCGCGGCACTGCGGATCCGCGTCGAGCGCATCCAGTGCATCGCTCAGCGAATTGATCAGCGCCGTATCGAAGAAGTTGTTGGGCGGGCGTTGGATCTCGAGGATGGCCACGTGGCCTTGTCGAGTGACTGCTACATCGCCGTATTGCATTTGGCTACCTCGTTGCGTCGCGCGGATGAGCGGGGATCTTTGTACAGCGTCGCGGTATTTGCAATGCTGTGCGCAACACGCAGCGGAGACACGCAGATGCTCACGTGGCAGGTCGGTGACGTAAAGATCACCCGGATCGTCGAACTGACGACGGCATCGCTCGGGCCCCATCTGTTGCCGCAGGCGACGCCGCAGGCACTCGCGGCGATTGATTGGAGCACGCCGTTCGTCGACGAACGCCAGCGGATCGTGCTGAGCATTCACGCGCTCGTGCTCGAAACGCGCGATGGGTGCATCGTCGTCGACACCTGCATCGGCAACGACAAAGAGCGCACGTATCCGAGGTGGAATTTCATGCAGAGCGGCTTTCTCGACGATTTCACCGCGGCCGGCTTTGCGCTCGATCGCGTCGACACCGTGTTGTGCACGCATATGCACGTGGATCACGTCGGCTGGAATACGCGGCTCGTCGACGGGCGCTGGCTGCCGACGTTTCCGAACGCGCGCTATTTGTTCGCCGAAAAAGAATGGCAGTACTGGAGTGTGGAGCCGCAGGAGTACGGGCCGGTGTTCGCGGACTCGGTGCAGCCGATCTTCGATCGCGGCTTAGCGACGTTGGTTGGCCAATCGCACCGCGTCACCGACGAGATCGTGCTCGAACCGACGCCCGGACATACGCCGGGCCACGTCAGCGTGCACATCACATCGCGCGGCGAGGAAGCCGTGATCACCGGCGACATGATCCACCACCCGTGTCAGATCGTGCACCCGCACTGGTCGAGCACTGCCGACCTTGATCCCGCGAAAAGCGCCGTGACGCGCACGCATTTTCTCGAACGTTATTCGGATTCCCCGGTGTTGATCATCGGCACGCACTTCGCGGCGCCGACGGCGGGGCGCATCGTGCGGGACGGTGCGGTCTATCGGTTGGATTATTGATCCCTCCCACAAGTCAGCTCGACTCATGCGCGATGCGTTCGAGCACCGGCCGGATGATCGACAGAAACAACTCCGGGTTTTCGCTCATCGGAAAGTGACCCAGCCCCTGCATCGTCTGATAGCGCGCGCCGGGAATCAGATCGGCCAGCGCCTGACCGAGCTCCGGCGTGCCGCTCCAGTCGTACTCGCCGTTCAGGATGTCGACGGAAACGCGCTTCGTGTCGATCGACTTCGCGCTCTCGCGTACGTCGTGATCGATCGAGTAGTAGTACAGGTCACCTTTGAACACCGCCGGCGCGGATGGACGCCAGTGGCGCCACGTGCTCGAAGACGCGCAGTTGCGCAAACGCTTTCGGATGATCGCGTACGACCTGCCGTATCACGGCAAGTCGGTGCCGCCAACGAGCGAATGCTGGTGGAGTTCTGCGTATGCGTTGACGCGCGCCTTTCTCGTCAGCGTGCCCGTGACGCTCGCGACGGCGCTCGAGTTGCAAAAGCCCGTGTACATGGGCAGCTCGATCGGTGGACACCTGGCGATCGACCTCGCAATCGAGCATCCGGATCTATTCCGCGCGGTCGGCGGGCTCGAAGCATCGGCGCATACGCCCGGGGGTCATATGGACGAGTTTTACCACCCCGCGATTTCGAACGATTTCAAGGCGCATCTGATGTACGGGCTCACCGCACCGATGAGTCCGGAGCCGTATCGGCGCGAAACCGCGTGGGTCTACAGCCAGGGCGCGCCGGCGGTATTCAAAGGTGATCTGTACTACTACTCGATCGATCACGACGTGCGTGAAAGCGCGAAGTCGATCGACACGAAGCGCGTCTCTGTCGACATCCTGAACGGCGAGTACGACTGGAGCGGCACGCCGGAGCTCGGTCAGGCGCTGGCCGAT
>CAYUMA010000104.1:0-4150 GCA_964445675.1 uncultured Pseudomonadales bacterium
GGTGGTCCCCGCAGGAGAAGGCGTATAGCCGACTCATTGGAACCTACAGCGTGCACATGGTCCCGCTATCCGGAAAAGACGCGGTAATCGGTGGCCTCACGGTGCACATTCCGGGCGAGCACCGGTTTACCGATGGCGAGAAGGCGCTCGTCCAGACCTTCGCCAATCAGGCCGCGATCGCGATCGAGAACGCGCGGTTGCTGCGCGAGTTGCGCGAGAGCAATCAGAAGACCAACGAGGCTCTAGAGGTGCAGCGGGTGATGGCGGGCGTGCTGGCCATCGTGGCCGGTGCGCCCTCCGACATCGATGCCACGCTGCCGGAGATCGGTCGCGCTGCCATGCGGCTGACGGGGTCGGACATGGTGCGCGTCAGCTGCTACGTGGGTGATGCGTTGCGCAACTGGACCAACGTGACCGGTGAGGTCGTCACGGGCGTTGGCACGATGGACGGGCCGGTAGCAGGGCGCACGGTCACCGCTGCCGCGATTGACGACAATTGCATGATCGAACTGACCGGTCCGTTCGATGCGTGGGCTGCGGAGTATCCAGGCTCGCGCGAAGTCTTTCGACGGCTGGGGTTGCATGAGGGTGCGATTCTCGCGATGCCCTTGCCGGGGCCAGAGGGTGCGGTCGGCGCAGTGGTCATCGTCCGCGGCGTGGCGCAACCATACTCCGACGCGCACAAGACGATCCTTCGCACGCTCGCGGACCAGGCCGTGATCGCGATCCAGAACGCGCAACTGTTCGCCGAAACCCGGGAGGCGCTGGAGCACCAGACCGCCACCGCCGAAGTGCTGCAGGTGATCAGCAGTTCCGTGGCCGACACCGCGCCCGTGTTCGAGCGCATCCTCGACAGCTGCGAGCGCCTGTTCGGTACCGATCAGGTCTGCATCGCGCTGGTGCAGGACGATGAGCAGTTGCACGCGCGCGCGGCCCGTGGCGCGGCGATGCGCGACCTGACGTCGGTGCTGCCGTTGCCCGTCGGGGAGACCGGGACGGGGCGAGCCTTTCGCCAGGGCCACGCAGTGCACGTCGCCGATGCCGCCACTGAAGTCGATGCGTGGCGTTCGCTGAGTGACGGGATACGGCGAATCGGCAACTACTCGCAGCTTGTCGCGCCGATGCTGTGGGAGCAACGCGGCATCGGTTCCATAGTCGTGCTGCGGCAGCCTCCGCGTCCGTTCACCGACAAGGAAATTGCACAGCTCGCAACCTTCGCTGACCAGGCGGTGATCGCCATTCAGAACGCGCGGCTGTTCAACGAACTGCAGGCGCGCAACAAGGAGATAACGGAGGCGTTGAGGCGCGAGGAAGCAGGCAGCGAGATCCTGCGGCAGATCAGCAATTCGCCGGAAGAGCTCGACGCGACGCTGCAGGCGATCGCCGCCGCCGCCGAGCGATTGACCGGGATGAGTTCGGCGCTGTTGCTGCTGCAAGACGGTCAGTTGATCATTCGTGGTCTAGCCGCGATGCCGGGAGAATCCATAGCGCTCGAAGTCGGACAGGTTGCGCCTCTCAACCAGTCCGCCGAGTTGAACGGATACCTGAGCACGCGCGAGCCCAGCGTCTTCAACTGGCGGGATCTGAACGAAGAGCAGCGGACGCGCGCGCCGACCGGTATACGCAGCTTTGCGTTCGCGCCGATCTGGCCGGCCGAAGCGATACTCGGCCTGCTGATAGTTTCTAATGCCAACGGCGAACCGATCACGCCGGCGATGGTGTCGGTGTTGAAGTCCTTCGCCGACCAGGCTGCGATTGCGATCGAGAACGCGCGGTTGATCCGCGAACTGAGGCAGCGCAATCAGGCAGTCACCGACGCGCTCGAACAGCAGAAAGCGATGGCGGACGTGCTGAACGTGATCGCGAGCTCCGCCACTGACGCGCAGCCGGTACTCGAAGCGATTCTCGAAACGGGATCGCGATTGTGTGCGGCCGACGGTGCCGCGGCATTCGTGGTTGCCGACGATCGTTTGCAAGCCCGGGCAGCACGCGGATTGCTCGCCGCGATGGTCAGCGACGCGCGCGCGTCATGGCCGATCGACAGCACTAGCGCCACGGGACGTGCTGTTGAACAGCGCAAGACGATCTTGGTCGACAATCGACGCGAGTTCACGCAGTACTCGAGTTCTTCATGGGTGATGGATGAGTACGGGGTGCGCTCGACGATCGCCGCGCCGCTGTTGCGCGGCGACCGCGCGATGGGCGCTCTCGCGTTTGCGCGCATGAGCGAAGTACCGTTCACGCCCCAGCAGGTCGCGCTCATCGAGACTTTCGCTGATCAAGCCGTCATCGCCATCGACAACGCGCGGCTGTTCAACGAGCTGGAGGCGCGCAACCAGGAGATAACGGAAGCGCTGAGGCGCGAGGAAGCCAGCGGCGAGATTCTGCGGCACATCAGCGAGGCACCTGAAGCACTCGATGCCACGCTGCAGGCGATTACGGACGCGGCGCGACGGCTGACAGGAACGACCGTTGGGCTATCGCTACTGGAGGGCGAGTTCAGGGTTTTACGTGGCTTTTCCCAGATGCCCGATTTCTCGACCGGCAACCCGCTAGGACGGCCGCTGCCGCTGAGCGAACGCTTCCGCCGCACCGCACGGAGTCGCCAGCCGGTCTTGTGGAGCGCGGAAAATCCGTCGGAAGTCGATTATGAGCATGTGGGATGGGCTAGAGCTGGCGTGCGCGCGGTTGCGATCATCCCGATTCCGCGCGGCGATGAAGTGCTCGGTTTACTCACGCTCATGAGCACGATCGACGCTGCGATCGCACCGTCGGCAATCACGCTGCTGCAATCCTTCGCCGACCAGGCTGCCATTGCTATCGAGAACGCGCGGCTCATTCGCGAGCTGCGCGAGAGCAACCAGGTTGTCAGCGAAAACCTCGACCGGCAGCAGGTGTTGGGCAACGTGCTGTCGATCATCGCGAGCGCGCCGGCGGATCTCGATGCCACGCTGCCGAAGATCGCGGCCGCCGCACGACGGCTGTGCGAGGCCGACATCAGTGCGGTGAATTGCGTCGAGGGCAAGACGGTCCGCAGCTGGACCGACGGGTTCGGGCACTTTGCCTACCCCGCGGATGCGGACGGCCTCCTCTCGCGCGCCTCCTTCTCCAGCGCGGCCATCAACGAGAACCGGATCATCGAGATAAGCGGCGCTGTCGACGAATGGGCCGATCGATTCCCATTCAATGCGGAGTACGCCCGCCGCGACGACGTCACCGAGCTGGCCGCACTGGCAGTGCCCATGCCGAGCCGCGAGGGACCAATCGGTGCCATCACCTTGATTCGCAGAGGACCAAGGCCGTTTACGGTACGCAACAGGGCCGTCGTCGAAGCCCTCGCCAACCAGGCCGTCATCGCGATCGAGAACGCACGCCTGTTCAATCAACTGCAAACCAAGACCCAGGAACTCGAGATCGCCTCACGCCACAAGAGCGAGTTTCTCGCCAACATGTCGCATGAGCTGCGCACGCCGCTGAACGCGATCATCGGTTACGCGGAACTCCTCAAGGAGGAATGCGAAGACCTTGGCCAGGAGGAGTTCCTGCCCGACCTCGGCAAGATTCACACCGCGGGCAAGCATCTGCTGAACCTGATCAGCGGCATCCTCGACCTGTCGAAAGTCGAAGCCGGCCGCATGACGATGTTTCTGGAAGACTTCGATGTCACGACACTGGTGCACGATGCCGAATCCATCGTGCGTCCGGTCGTGGAGAAGAACCGCAACGAATTCGTCATCGATTGCCCGGCCGACGTCGGCACGATGCACGCCGACCTCGTGAAGGTGCGGCAGGTGCTGTTCAACCTGCTGTCCAATGCGGCGAAGTTCACCGAGGGCGGCACGATCACGTTGACGGTGCGACGGCACGCCGACGCCGCGACATACACGTTCGCGATCCGCGACACCGGCATCGGCATCACCGACGCGCAACTCGCGCGTTTGTTCGAAGCCTTCTCGCAGGCCGAGGCACACACGTCGAACAAGTACGGCGGCACCGGCCTCGGCCTCGCGCTGTCGCGCGAGTTCTGCCGGATGATGGGTGGCGACATCACGGTTGAATCCGTTGCCGGTGAGGGCTCGACGTTCACCGCGACGTTGCCTACAGTTGTCGCCGGCGCCGAAGCTGCGGCGAATGTCGATCCGATAGGAAC
>CAYUMA010000105.1:0-3707 GCA_964445675.1 uncultured Pseudomonadales bacterium
AGCGTCGGAACGGCCCGTTCGTGGCGGTCAATATGGCCGCGATCCCGCGTGAGCTGATCGAAAGCGAATTGTTCGGCCACGAACGCGCCACAGGCACGAACACGCGCGGCATCGGCAAGTTCGAACAGGCCGAGGGCGGAACGCTGTTCCTCGACGAGATCGGCGACATGCCGCTCGAAGCGCAGACGCGGCTTCTGCGCGTGCTGCAGGAAGGCGAGTATACGCCCGTCGGCGGCCGTCAGGCCACGAAGGCGAACGTGCGCATCATCGCTGCGACCCACCGCGACCTGCGCCAACTGATCCATCAGGGCTTATTCCGCGAGGATCTGTTCTTCCGCCTCAACGTCGTGCCGCTGCGCCTGCCGCCGCTGCGCGAGCGGCTCGAAGACATCCCAGACCTCGTGAACCATTTCCTGAACGGGGCAGAGCGCCAGGGCATGGCGCGCAAGACGGTCGACGCGGCCGCTTTCGAGGCGATGAAGCGCCACCGCTGGCCCGGCAATGTGCGCGAACTCGAGAACCTGGTTCGCCGGCTGACCGCGCTTTACACCGATCAGACCATCACCGCCGAGATCGTGGCAAACGAACTGCGCGAGCCGCTCGCGACCGGCGGCGAGCCCGCGGCCGAAGCCGATCAGTCGCTGGGCGCCGCCGTCGAAAAATATCTCGCCCGCCACTTCGCGGACTTGGACGGCCGCCTGCCGCAGCCCGGTCTTTACGATCGCGTGCTGCGCGACGTCGAGCGTCCGTTGATTTCCATGTGTCTCGGCGCGACCCGCGGCAACCAAATCAAGGCCGCTGAAATCCTGGGGGTTAACCGCAATACCTTGCGGGCGAAGATTCGGAGCCTTGACATTCCCGTCCTGCGCGGGTTCAAGTGATGTAACAGAGCAACGAAAATCGGCAACACCTGTAGTGATTTGGGAACATTGACACCCGAATAACACAAACCTGTTGCCGCAATTCAGCGTTGCATAATTCCCACGGGGTGAGGTCGAGCCCGGACCCATGACCATTTCGGTGACACCCGAACCAGCACCCGACTGGCTGCAACGGAACCTGTTCCGTGTCGCCCGCACGTCGGCGTTTTCCTATGCGCTGGTGGGTTCATCGCTCGTCGCCGCGATCGCCACCTACCTGATCCTCACCGGCTCGACACCGATCGAGGAGAACTCAGAAGCCGTCGTTTGGTACGTGATCGTCGTCGACACTTTGCTGCTCGTCGCGTTGGCGGCGCTGGTAATCGGACGCCTCGTGCAATTGTGGATGGCCCGAAGGGCAGGCGGGGCGGGCGCGCGCCTCCACGGACGCTTGGTGACAATTTTTTTCGCCATCGCCGTCATTCCCGTCGTGCTCACTGCGGGCGCCGCGGGCATCACAATGAAGCTCGCGATGGAAGGATGGTTCAGCGAAGATGTCCGAAGGGCGGTCGACAACTCGGTGGCCGTCACCAACGAGTACTTCGAAGAACACAGCGATAAACTTCGTAACGAAGTTCTCTTCGCCGCCGCGAACCTCAACGTCCTTTCCCCGCTCGACTTCGCGACGGGCACCTTCCAAACATACGTCAAGGCGCTCGCCGATCGCTTACGAGCCGACGTCAAAGTCTTCACCGCGGCGGGCAAGGAGATTGCGGCCGCAGGCGGCGGTTTGGGTGCGCACGTCGAAGTCCCGTCGGAGGAAGACGTTGGACGCGCCACGGGCGGCGAGACATTTGTCCGTGCTGACGATGACAAGAGTCAGCTGCGCGCCGTGACGAAGCTGGACGTCCAGGAGGAGCTGGGCGTCGATCTGATCCTCGTTGTCGCGCGTGACGTCAATCCGAAGATTCTGGAATACGTCCAAGAGACAGCCGCAACCGTCAAAAGGTACAATGAACTTGAGGCTAATCGTGCCGAGGTGCAGGCTACCTTCATTCTGATGTACGGCCTCATCGCCTTCGTGATCTTGTTCGCCGCAATCTGGCTCGGCCTCGGCACGGCGAACCGCATCGTGACTCCGATCGGCCGCTTGATCGGAGCAGCCGAACGCATCTCGGAGGGCGACCTGGCGGCCCGTGTCATGCTTCCGCGCGAGGACGACGAACTGGCCACGCTGGGCAAGGCGTTCAACCGCATGACGGCGCAGCTACAAAGCCAGCGCAACGAACTCGTCGAATCCCACCGCCAGGCCGAACAGCGCCGCCGATTCACTGAAGCGGTGTTGTCGGGTGTGTCGGCAGGCGTGGTCGGCCTCGACGGGCAGGGCAGGGCGGACGTCCTCAACCGCTCCGCGCTCACGCTCTTGAGCGCATCGCGCGACGAGATCATCGGCCGACCGCTCGGCACCGCGATCCCCGAAGTGGACGACCTGATCCAGAAGGCGATGGCGAGCGCCGACGGGCGCGGCCAGGCGCATGTCGACATCACCCGCGCCGGCAAGACGCGCCATTTCACGGTCACCGTCACGCGCGAGCGCGCGGCGGAGGACGAAAGCGGCTATGTCGTGACCTTCGACGACGTCACCGATCTCATCACCGCCCAGCGCACCTCGGCCTGGGCCGATGTCGCGCGCCGCATTGCGCACGAGATCAAGAACCCGCTGACGCCGATCCAGCTCTCGGCCGAACGCCTGCGCCGCAAGTACAAGAAGGAAATCGCCTCCGATCCCGAGATTTTCGAGCAGTGCACGCAGACGATCATCCGCCAGGTCGGCGACATCGGCCGCATGGTCGACGAATTCTCCTCCTTCGCCCGCATGCCCCAGCCCGTCATGCGCGACGAGGACATCGGCGAATTGATCAAGCACGCGGTCTTCCTGCAGCGTGTCGGCCATCCGCAGGTCACTTACGCGCTGCTGACCCCCGACGCGCCGATCATGATCGAGTGTGACGGCCGCCTCGTCAGCCAAGCGCTGACGAACGTGATGAAGAACGCATCCGAATCGGTGCGCGCGCGCTTCGGCCTTGAAGGCGAAGACGGACAACTTAGGGAAGGTGGACGGATCGAAGTCCGCTTGGTTGAAGAGGCACAGCGCCTGTCGATCGAGGTGATCGACAACGGCATCGGCCTGCCGAAGGAGGACCGCAACCGCCTGACCGAGCCTTACGTGACGAAGCGGGCGAAGGGCACGGGCCTCGGCCTCGCCATCGTCCGCAAGATCATGGAAGACCACAAAGGCGCGCTCTCGCTCGAGGACGCGCCCAAGACCGACGAAACCGGCGCGCCCCGCGACAGCGGCGCGCTGGTCAGCCTCACATTCCTGCGCCGCTTGAGCGCAGTCAAACTCGCAGGTGAATAGACGATGAGCAAAAACGGCCCCATGCACGCACTCGACGTTCTGATCGTCGACGACGAAGCGGACATCCGGCGGCTCATTGCCGGTGTCCTCGAGGATGAAGGTTACGGCACGCGCGAAGCCGCCGATGGGCGCAGCGCCCTCGAAGCCTTGAAGGCGCGGCGCCCGAGTCTCGTGGTCCTCGATGTCTGGCTGCAGAACAGCGAATTGGACGGGCTCGATCTCCTGGCCATCACGAAGCGCGAGCACCCCTTGGTGCCGATCGTGATGATCAGCGGCCATGGCACGATCGAGACCGCCGTCAGCGCCATCAAGCTCGGCGCGTATGACTTCGTCGAAAAGCCGTTCAAGGCCGACCGGCTTCTCGTGGTCGTCGAGCGCGCCATCGAGGCGACGCGCCTGAAGCGCGAGAACGAGGAGTTGCGCTTGCG
>CAYUMA010000106.1:0-7433 GCA_964445675.1 uncultured Pseudomonadales bacterium
CGGGAGCACGTAAACACCTGCGGAGTCGGCGACCGACCCTGCGAGCCGCGATAGCTCCTGCGCAGACGGCGCAAGGCGCAATTCCGTGACCGCCCAATCGATCATCGCGCCGGCGGTGTTGACCATGCCCTCGATGCAGAACGAGCGCGTGCCGTCGCGCTGCCACAACGCCATCGGATACGCACCGGCCGCGAGTTTTATGTCGGCGCCGGTATTCGCGTCAAACGTGGCCGAGGTGCCATACGTGACTTTGGCGAGACCCGGATGCAGGCAGCACTGCGCAATCGCTGCGCTCTGCTGGTCCGCGACGAGCGCGCCGATCGGGCAGCGCGCGCCAAACGCCGCACGTGCCGTGTGGCCATGCAACGTCGTGGTGTCGCGCAGCGCCGGGAAACGCGCCGGATCCAGTCCCTGAACTTCGATCAGCGCCTGATTCCACACGCCGTTGAAGTAGTCGTAGTAACCGGTCGCACACGCCTGGCCGGGCTCGGTCGCGTACACGTCGCCGCCGCTGAGACGCCACGCGAGATAGGTGTCGAGATTGCCCCACAGCAGCGAGCCTTCATTCAAACGCTCGCGCCCGCGCTCGACACCGGCCAACACCGCTTCGAGTTTTGCGGCCGACGTCTGATGACTGAGCATGAAGCCCTGCGCGAGCAACTCGGTCGCGCGCACGCTGCCGCGCAGGTCCTGCCAACTCACTAGAGGGGCGACGGGAAGGCCGGTCGCGCGATCCCACAGCACCACGTTGCCGCGTTGTGTGGTGATGCCGATTGCGGCGACGCTGTCACGGCGAACTGCCGCATTCATCAGCGCCTGCTCGACCACGCTCTGCGTCGCGCTCCAGAGCTGCGCGGCATCCTGTTCGACGCGACCCGGCGCCGGGTGGTGCACGTCGGCGCGCATCACCGCGCGGCCGAGCACGTTGAGACCCTCATCGACGACGAGCGCGCGCACGCTGGTCGTGCCCGCGTCGATCGCGACGACGGGGCGTGTCATTTCACGCCGTGCTCTTCGTCATGCGTCATCGTCGGGCAGCAGCACGCCGGGGTTCATGATGCCGGTCGGGTCGAGCGCCGCCTTGACGCGGCGCAGAACCGCGATTCCTTCCGGGCCGAGATCGTGGTGCAGATAACGCGCGCGCACGCGGCCGATGCCGTGGTGATGCGCGACGCCGCCGCCGTGCGCGGCGGTGGTCTCGAGAATCTGCTGCCAGCATGTTCGGTAGCGCTGCGTCATCGCCGCGGAATCATCCGGGCGTACTGCGAAAGAGAAGTACAGATTGAGCCCCGAACGGTACGCGTGCGAGCTGTGCGCAGACGCGTTGGCGATGTCGGGCACACCGCGCAGTGCCGCGATGACATTCGTGTAGATCACGCCGATGCGATCCCACGGCGCCGACACTTCGACCGTGTCGACGACGATGCGTTTTTCGAGGAACGCGCGCCAGTGCGGCACGGTGTTGCGATGATCGAGCCAGTGCGTCGTCGCGGCGCACGGGATGTCGTGCAGTCCGAGTTTGTGTGCGAGCGCGTCGCTCGCCGCGAGTTCCGCGGTCACGCGCTCGGCCGGCCCCTCGTGGACCATGATCAACACGCCGTGATCGGCGCGGGCGTGCTCTGCGAACGAACGCTGCGCTTCGATTGCGTCGTACTGCCGCATCACCGGCGGCTGCCAGCCGCGCTGAATCAGTTCGCGCTGAAACTCGAAGCCCTGGTCCATCGATGTCGTCGCGAAAGCGCTGTAGTCCTGTGCCTGCGGTTTGCGCCGCAGACTCAACGTCACGCCGGTGATCACCGCGAGCGTGCCTTCGCTGCCGAGCAGCAGGTGACGCAGATCGGGACCCGCCGACGCGCGCGGTGCAATGCCGGTATTGATGACGCTGCCGTCGGGCAGCACCGCCTCGATCGAATAGACGATGTCCTCGATGTTGCCGTTGGCGGTGCTGAACTGACCGGACGCGCGCGTTGCGACCCAGCCGCCGACGCTGCTGACGGCGATTGACTGCGGCCAATGTCCGATCGTGAGGCCGTGCGCGGCGACTGCAGCTTCGGCATCGCTGCCGCGCGTGCCGGCGTCGAACTGCGCCAACAGATTCACGGAGTCGATGCGCCGCGTCTGGTGCATCGACGACAGATCGAGCACGACGCGCTGCGGGTGCGCGAGCACACCGCCGCAGACACCGCTGCCGAGGCCGAACGGGATGATCGCGACATTCGCATCGCGACACGCATTGACCGTCGCTACGACGTCGTCGACAGTCTGCGGCCGCACCACACAACGCGCGCGCGGCGCGCCGCGGCCCTGCAGATCGTCGAGGTGGCTCAACACCCAGTAGTCGTGGCGCCGTTCGTCGAGGGTTGCTTCGTCGGTGAGCACTTTCGCTGCTCCGAGCCGAGCTGTCAGCGCCTCGACGAAAGCGTCAGTCATGGCGGTCGAGCGGTGCCCGTTCCGCTGCGCGAACCGCGCGGCAGGCTTCGATCTGGCGTGTGCACTCCGTGGCTGACCAGCCGAGCAGCGGCGCCATCGCTTCCGCCGCCGGTTCCAGCGCTGCGATGCCGGCGTCGAGATCGAAGCGGGCGCGCGCGCTGCGGCGGACCCAGTAATCCTCGAGCGTCAGCGCGCCTTCCTTGAGCACCGCGTGGCGCGCTTCGTCCGCAACGCCGCCGGTGAGCGCCGTGGCCTCGGCGCCGTACAACATCAGCAACCGATCGGCTGCGCGCGGTTCGAGGCCTTGCGCGATCAACCGTTGCGTCAACGCCGTGAGCGGTTCGGTCAACGCGCCGCCGGGCAGCGGCTCGTCCGCCGTCGTACTCGGCGGCCCGTTGCGCCCGAGCCGTTTGACGCAAAGATCCGCGATCCGTTCGGCCATACGGCGATACGCGGTCAGTTTGCCGCCGGCGATCGTGATGATGCCGGCCGGACCCTCCATCACCTCGTCGCGGCGCGACAGCTCCGACGGCGACTTGTTGCCCGGCTCGGCGATCAACGGCCGAATGCCGGACCACAGCGCGATCACGTCGCCGCGCGTCAAAGCCTCCGTGCGGAATACCCGGTTCGCCGCTGCGAGCAGGTAGTCGACATCGGCGCCGGTGATCGTCGGCCAATACGCGCTGTCGGGATAGAACGTGTCGGTCGTGCCCAGATACGCGACATCGTCGCGCGGCACGACGAATACGCCGCGTTTGTCGGGGGCCGTCATCGTCACGGTGTGATTGACCGGCAGGCGCGCGCGCGACACGACCAGATGCACGCCTTTGCTGAGCGCGAGCCGGCTGCTGGCGTCGGCACGCTCGAGCTGACGGATATGATCCGCCCACGGGCCTGTCGCATTGACGATCACGCGCGCGCGCAGGCGCGCGGTCGTCCCGTGCGCGAATCTGTCGGTGACGGTCAACGCCTGCGCGACGCCGTTGGCGCACTCGACCGCGGTGACCTCAGCGTAGTTCGCAACGATTGCGCCGTGGCTCGCGGCGCTGCGGACGTTCGCGAGCGTCAGACGCGCATCGTCGGTGATGTACTCGGGGTAGACGATTGCGCCGGCGAGCCCGGCGGTGTCGAGCGTCGGCTCTTCGCGCGCGAGCCGCTCCGCATTCCACAACTCGTGGCGATCGTCGGCCTCGACGCTACCGAGCTTTTCATATGTCCACAGGCCGGTGCGGAATTTTGCGATGCCCGCGCGGCTGTGCGCCGGCACGATGAACAGGGTTCTGCGCGCGAGGTGCGGCGCGATGTTGCGCACGGCCTTGCGTTCGAGCGCCGCTTCTCGCACCAGCGCCATGTCGCCCTGCGCGAGATAACGGATGCCGCCGTGCACGAGCTTCGACGAACGACTCGAAGTACCGGCCGCGAAGTCGCGCGCTTCGACGAGCGCAACCGAGAGTCCGCGCATCGCGGCGTCGCGCGCGATGCCGGCGCCCGTGATGCCGCCGCCGATGACGGCGACGTCGAACACGTCGGCTTCGAGCGCTGCAAACAGCCGCGTTCGGTCGCGCAGATCCAGATCGGCTGCTCTTATGTTAGTCATTCGCGCTTCAGCCGGCTGCCGGCCGCGTAATAGCGCTGATGCCAGATACCGTCGCCGGGTTCGCCGCCGATCGGCATCCGCCACGTGCGCACGTTCGCGGTTTCGAGCGGCAGGCGAAACAACGCGCGCGGTTGATCGATCGTTGTATGGATGTACGCCGCGGCGGCGTCGGGCGGCACATACCGTCGCGCAATGCGCTCGTACCGATCGCGCCACAGCGCGTCGGCGCCGAGATCGTGCATCAGTTCCGCGGTGCCCTCCACGATGACCTTGCGATACGGTAGCGGTTGTTCGTCGATCGACAGCGCAACGCGAGGGTCGCGCTTCAGACACCCGTACCACTCGGAGCGCGCACGCGGCGTGAAATAGATCGCCGCGTCTTCGTAGATGAACCACAACGGTGTCACCAGCGGGCTGCCGTCCGCGCGCGCGACCGCGACGCGCATCAGTACGCCGGGCTCGGCGAGAAAGTCGGCCCGTTCGCGGGGCGTCAGGCGGGGCATCGAACGTCGTGGAGTAGGGACAGGAGCCGCGATTATACCGGCACGGCGGCCGCGTGCTGCAGCCGATTCTGTCTCGTTTCCGGTTGCTCGGTCGGCTATCTGTCTGAGGGAAATGCGCTATGGTGCCAACAAAACGTTCAAGGAGGATCGCGATGGCGGATGTTCTCGAACGCATCGACGCAAACTTGCAGGCGTGGATCGCGCGGCAGCACGTGTACTTCATCGCGACGGCGCCGCTCGCCGGCGATGGCTTCGTCAATTGTTCGCCGAAGGGGCTCGATTCGCTGCGCGTACTCGACGAGCGCACCGTCGCGTACCTCGACTTGACCGGCAGCGGCGTCGAGACGATCTCGCACCTGAAGGAAAACGGCCGCATCGTCGTGATGTTCTGCGCGTTCGAAGGTCCGCCGCGGATCGTCCGTCTGCACGGGCGCGGCCGCGTGGTGAATCCCGGTGATGGCGCGTTCGCGGCATTGGCGGCGCGGTTTCCGCAACGCGATGGGGTGCGCTGCGTGATCACGATCGCGCTCGAACGCATCAGCGATTCGTGCGGCTATGCGGTTCCGTTGATGAACTTCGTCGCCGAGCGCGAGGCGCTGACGAAGTGGACACTGAAGAAGGGCGCCGACGGGATCATCGAATACCAGAGAAAGATGAATGCGAAGAGCCTCGATGGGCTCGCGGGCGTGGATTGGCTGACAAGTCCGGATTGACTTGCTCAGGCGAGCGCTCCAAGAATCGACGAATGTCTTGAATCCGTTCGTATTGAGAGGTGAACAGGTGAACCGACTGAACTACAGCGAAGCCGAGATCATGCAGAACGACGACTTCGCGCAACCGCACGTCATCGACGGACGCCGCATGCACGGCGGCTTCGATGCGTCTGGCACCTACGTGCCGCCGCGGGCAAGCAAACGCAACGCGGCGCTCGATGCGTGGAGTGCTGAACTGCGGCGGCGCGGCGGCGACCTGTTCGCGGCCGATGCGTCGCTGCTGCGTGGCGCCCGGATGCCGAACGTCGAGCAGCAGCGATTCCTGCTGCGCAACGGCCTTGGTCAGTGGTTCTGGAACAGTTTGACGACGACCGGGAAGATCGAGGCACGCGGCCGCGTACTGGCCGAGATGAAATTCCCGAATCTGCAGAAGGCGATCAAGGAAGACATCTCGCAGATGGCGATCGGCCATCTGAACAAAGGTCTGCTGGTGGCGCACGGTTTCGACGAAGGCGGCGAACCCGACAAGGGCATCGGGGGGCACGACGTGATGTGGTTCGTCGCGCGCGATCTGATATTCGGTCCGAACGCGTTCCCCGACATCGAGCCGCCGGCCAGCATCAGCCGACCCGAGAGCGGCAAGCGCTGGATGCCCGAGATTGCGATCGAATACGAGGGCATGTTGTCGTTCCTGATGAATCTGCTGTTGATCGAGTTTCGCGCCGAAATCGGTTTTGCGAATTCACAGAACGTGTTTCGTACCGCGGATCTGTTTGCCGGGCGTCGCGCGGCGGCAGAGGAAGCGGCCGAGATCATCGAGCGCATCCGCACCGACGAAGAGATCCACGTGCGTTCGTTGCGCCTGTATCTCGGCGAACTGCGCACGCTGACGTTCGCGACCGTCGACGGCGGTGAAATCAGCGGTGCGGTCCTGATCGACCGCTTCTGGGCCGGACTCATCCAATGGGCGACCGTCGAACAACCGCGCATCGTGGCGCTGCAGGTATACGAAGTGCTCAAGGCGAGGATCCTCGCGCTGCCGCAGGGCGAGCGGCTGTTGCGCGAGTTCGATGCCGTGTCGGATCTGAATCCGGCAGTGGCCGCCGCGGGCTAACAGAACATTTAAGGCGCGGCGCGTTTGCGGTCCGGATAGCTGACGCCGAGCCCCGCACGCGCGTCGGTGTTCACACCATACGGCGCGATCGGATAGCGCAAGCCGTTGCGCGCCAACGCATCGAGGCCCGCGATTACTTTCGGCAGGAACGCCGGCGGCAGTGCGATCAGCAGTTCGTCTTCCATCACCGCGCCGTAACGGCGCTCGGCGAAACACGGGATCGACAGACTCGGCTCGCCCGTCGATAGCGCGCGTCCCCACGAGTCCGCGCACGCCGATTCACCGACACAACCCCAGTTGAGCTTCTTGTAACCACTCCACTGTAACCCATTGATAAACAATATCATCTGCGCTGGAGTTGCGTAGATCAGGCAGATGTCCGGCGGATTGAGACGGCCGGCCGCGAGCGGGCTGACCGCCATCGCTTCGTAGCGCCCGAACGGCACCACGTCCATCGCGTGCTGGTGCTCACTCGACTCTTCGCGCTTCTCGAACCACACGCCGGCCATTGCTTTGCCGGACAGCCACTCGTCGCTGCGCGGACTCAAACCGATCACCGTCGAACACTGCGCACCGACGAGATCCTCGACGGTGATGCCGACCGTCCAGCCATTGCGCGCGGCCTGGCCGACGATCTGATCCGTCGTGTGGATCGCTGTCGGCCGACGAATTTTCGGAATCGCTTCCATGTCGGCGCGCCGCTCGAAGAGCTTCATGCCGATCGGCGTCGTGCGCAGGCGCAACAGTCGATTGAGATCGTCGACGATGTCGGTCCAGGCGAAATGAGTTTGATCGGTCGCGATGAGAGGGCTTGCCATGATCGACGCTCCAGCCGAAGGAAGTGTCATTGACCTTAGCGCAGCGGCGTCGTGTGGTCACGCGGTACTCATGGGGTAGGTAATGTCACGTATTGATTCTCGCCGGTGCCTCGTCGAGTGTTCTCACACAATCAAGAGGGTCGTTGAGATGAAGAACGTCATGCTCGCAATTGCATTCGCGTTGGCGGTCGCTGGGGTGGCGGTGATGGCGGCGGAAGAAGCCATCGCCGAGAAGCTCGAACTGAAGGACGGTTCCAC
>CAYUMA010000107.1:0-1845 GCA_964445675.1 uncultured Pseudomonadales bacterium
GAGCACGTGCTTGGTGATCTGCGCTGGACGCTCGCGGATGGCCGTGAGGTTCATGCGCGTGTTCCAGTCGTCGAGCAGGTCGAGGTGCGCGATGAGTTTTGTGCACTGCGAGTCGTCGAGTTCGATGCCGAGGCCGCGGGCGCCGTCGATCAGGGTAGTCATGCCGGGCCCCGTCGCTGCGTCGAGTACATCGCGACAAATATCGCGACCACCACCGCAACGTAGAACTGCCCCACCACCGCCTCGATCATGGCCAGCGTTCGCGCCGTGGTCGTGAGCGGCAGGATGTCGCCGTAACCGACCGTCGCAAGGGTCACCAGGCTGAAGTAGGTCATGTCTGCCTGCAGCAGATGCACTGGCCGGTTGGCCGCATCGACTGGCAGCGCGAAGCTCGCCGGATTCCAGGTGATCATGCACACGTAGATCTGTGCGAACAGGACCGCCACCAGCAGGTACGCTGCGATGGTGGCAAAAATGCTGTCGACCGTCAGCGTTCGTTGTCGTATGACGAAGGCGAGCATGCCCGCTGCGAGTATGCCCATCAGCGGCACCAGGGTCAGCAGCTCGAGCGTGCGCGACCAGCGCCAGGCGGGATGCTCAGTCGTCACGATTGACAGCAGCGTGCCCGCGACGGAAGCCAGCCAGAGCACGATCAGCGTGTTGCGTAACAGGCTCCAGTTCGGGTTGGCCCACACGGTGACCAGCACCGAGAGCAACATGAACGCCTCCAGCAGAATCTGCACGCGCCAGTCGCTCGCCAGCAACGGCGCCAGCAGCAGCCAGGCACACAACAGCAGCGTGAGCGTGAGAAAGCGCCACCGTGCGAATGCCGATTTGGCTGGACTACTCATCGCCGAGAACCATTCCGATGCGGGGTGACATCGGCGGAGGATACACCGGAGGCCGTCACCGCAACCCTCTCCGAGTACAAGGCGCAGGACCGGCGCACCGGCAAGCTCGGCGCGGCGAAAATCTACTCCTGGGATATTCCGGCCGGCACTGCCTCGCCGACGCCCTGAATCGCCAGCCTGGGTTCAATGGCACTGAGTCGGTGTGTTTTGAGCGCAGACGCGCGCGCTCCATGCACTCCAGAGCAAGACAAAGATGCCTATGTGCGGACCATGCTCGAGGCCGTGATCGGCGAGCAAAAAGCGGCCCCAGTTGGCGTATCCGATCAGGGCTCGCTGAAGGCGCTGGCTGGCGGCCGCATTTCTGCCCGAACGCGCGCAATTGGTCGCGTCGGTGCCGGAGTTCCGCCGCGTAGCCTGCGCAGTCCCCGCCGGCTTCCGGGACTCGCGCGATGCCCGCCGCTGCCCGCGCGCGGCGCGCGCGCCCCTGCCTTCGTCGATCCGCCGGGCTACGCGCGTCACCGGCCCGAGACGACGCTGCTGGATGCGCTGGTCGAGCGGCACTACCCCGCCTTTCGCGAGCTGCGCGCCATGGCAGGCCGGCCATTGCCCGACTACGTCGAGGCGGAGTTCGACGCTTACCTGAAGTGCGGCCGGCTGGAGGAAGGGTTCATGCGCCTGCGCTGCGCGCAGTGCCACGCCGAGAAGCTGGTCGCGTTCAGCTGCAGCTGTCTGAAGTTCTCGGCGTGGTGTATCCCACGATCTCGGGTCATCTGTTGACCCATGCGGGCCTCACCCGCAAGACAGGCCACACCGGCGCCGTCACGCTGATCCAGCGCTTTGGCTCCGCGCTGAACGTGAACGTGCACCTGCACATGATCTTCGTCGACGGCGTGTATGTGATCGACGGCGCCGGTCCACCGGTGTTCCGTCCGGTGCGATCGCCGGGTACGGCCGAGTTGCAGGCACTGGTGCAGCAGATCGCCGAACGCATCGG
>CAYUMA010000108.1:0-1776 GCA_964445675.1 uncultured Pseudomonadales bacterium
GGTGGCTTCACGGTCAACGGCCATTGGCAATGGGGCTCCGGATCCCAGAATGCGCGGTGGATTCTCGGCGGATGCACGATCAGCGACGACGGCGAGTTATTGCGTACGTCGAGCGGCGCGCCGCGTAATCACATGCTCGTATTCGACAAGTCCCAGATCCATTTCCTCGACACCTGGCATGTCAGCGGTCTACGCGGTACCGGCAGTCTCGACTTCGAAGTGCGCGACGCGTTCGTGCCGCAGTCGCACGCCGTCGGTTATCTGATCCAGGAAAACCCGCCACGACCGCTGTATCAGTTCCCGCAGTTTGCGTTGCTCGCGCTCGGCATCGCGGCCGTGGCGCTCGGCTGCGCGCGCGGCGCAATCGACGAACTGATCGCGCTCGCCACCACTAAAGTGCGCGCCGGCAGTTCGACGGCGCTCGCGAATCGACCGCACGCGCAAATGGAGGTTGCAAAAGCAGAGGCGAACCTGCGCGCCGCGCGCGCGTTCTACTACGAGGCAATCGAAGCGGCCTGGGACCAGGCGCAGCGCGGAGTGCCGATTCCGCTCGAGCAGCGCCGCGACTTGCGCCTGGCCACGACGCACGCCGTGCAGGCATCGGTACTGGCGGTGGATGCGATGTATACGCTCGCCGGCGGTACCGCGGTGTACGCCACGAGCGCGTTACAACGGCGGTTTCGCGACGTGCATGTCGCGACCCAACACATCATGGTCGCACCGAGCACGCTGGAGACGGTTGGCCGTCTGCTGCTGGGCGTTGAGACGAATACGCAGACGTTCTGAGGCGCTCCGCCGCGTCGCGACTTCGCGCAAGCTCGGCGTATATACTTGCGCCACCCGCGTCTTAATGAGGAATCCCCGTTGGCCGAGCGACCCGCAACTCTTGGAAAATTGAAGTCTTCCGGTTACCAGGTGCTGCCGGTCAAAGCCGAACTGCGCAAGAACCTGATCGAAAAGCTGCGCGCAGGAAAAGTGCTATTTCCGGGCATCGTCGGTTACGACGACACCGTGCTGCCGCAACTGCAGAACGCGTTGCTGTCGGGACAGGATCTGATCCTGCTCGGCGAACGCGGCCAGGCCAAGTCGCGGATTCTGCGTTCGCTCGTGACGTTGCTCGACGAGTGGACACCCGTGCTCGACGGCATCGAAATACCGGAGAATCCATTCGATCCGATATCCGCTCCCGGCAAACAACTCGTCGCCGCCAAAGGTGACGCGACGCCGATCCGCTGGATGCATCGCGACGAACGTTACGGCGAAAAACTCGCAACGCCCGACATTACGATCGCCGACCTGATCGGCGAGGTAGATCCGATCAAAGTCGCCGAAGGACGTTATCTGTCCGACGAACTGACGATCCATTTCGGCCTGTTGCCGCGCGTCAACCGCGGCATCTTTGCCATCAACGAACTGCCGGATCTCGCCGAGCGGATTCAGGTGGGGCTCCTCAACGTGCTCGAAGAGCGCGACATCCAGATCCGTGGTCATCGTGTGCGCCTGCCGCTCGACATTTTCCTCGTCGCGACCGCGAACCCGGAGGACTACACGAATCGCGGCCGCATCATCACGCCGTTGAAGGATCGTTACGGCGCGCAGATCCGCACGCACTATCCGGAGGATCTGTCGCAGGAGATCGAGATCATGGAGCAGGAAGCGCTGCACCTCGACATGGGTGACTACAGCGTGTCCATGCCCGACTACATGAAAGAGATCATCGCCGAGATCACCCACCACGCGCGCCAGTCGCCCGATGTGAACCAGCGCTCCGGTGTG
>CAYUMA010000109.1:0-2354 GCA_964445675.1 uncultured Pseudomonadales bacterium
GTTCGCCGCTGTCGAATTATCCGGTCGACGCGGCGATCCCGGGCTTGCTGGCATATTTCCAGATCGACGCGGCCGGTGCGTTCAGCACGCCGCTGCTGCCTATCGACGCGGACCCGGCGACGTTCGGCGTGTCGGCTGCCGATGCCGCGCAACGCCTTGCACTCGAGCAGCATGTCCGCGCGTTGCTGATGCGTGCGGAATTGACGCGCGCGGGCAGCGCGCCGTCAGCCCCGCAACCCAACGAAGCCGACGCATTGCCGGCGCAGGAGAAGATTGCCGAGAAGAAGCAGCTCGCCGACAAGGACGCCGCGCCGCAGGCCGTGTTCGACCGTTTGAGCGATGCCGAGGAGGGCGGTGCGAAGGCCGAGCCGCAACGCCAGGCCGCCAACGCGATGGGGCGCGTCGAGGATCTGAAACTCGACTCGAGACTGGCGACGCGAAGCGGCGACGACGAACGGCCGCTGGCGCCGGCGGTACTCGCGAAATCGGCCGAGCAGAGCCTCGCGCGATCGAAGCGCAAGGAGCGCACCAATGTGCCGAAACTCGAGCGCCGCGATGCCGGCGGCGGCGTTGCGCAGTTCGGCGGCGCGGTCACGACGCTCGAGAGTGAACTCGATCCATTCGTGCTGCGGCGCCTCGACGGTGAGCACCTCGTGCTGTTTCGCAAGGTCTGGTTGAACGGCGCGCGGCTGATTCAAGGCGCCGTGATCGCGCAGAACGGATTGATCGAGGGGATCGTCGGTGCGCCATTTCGCGACACCGCGTTGTCGCGCGCAGCCGAACTACTCGTCGCGTACAGGGGCGACGTGATCGGCGCCGTCAATGCGATCCCCGGCACCTCCTACGTCGAGGCGGCGCACACGAATGGCGAGCTGTTGTATCGAACCGCGCTGTCGGCGCCGCTCGATGACGTCGAGTTGATCTTCACGATTACACAACTGCCGGTCGGTCCCGGCGGCGTGATCATCGGCTGGGCGGCGTTGATTCTCGCCGTCGTGATGTGCGCCGGGTGCGTCGTGATGTATCGCTTCGGCGCCGCACAGATCGATCTGACGCGCGCGCAGCAGAACTTCGTCTCGGCAGTGAGCCACGAGCTGAAGACGCCGCTGACGTCGATTCGGATGTATGGCGAAATTCTCAAGGCCGGCTGGGCGAGCGAAGAAAAGAAAAAGACGTACTACGATTTCATTTACCACGAGAGCGAGCGGCTCTCGCGCTTGATCGCCAACGTTCTGCAGCTGGCGCGGCTGACGCGCAACGGGGAACGACCCGATCCAAAGCGCGTGTCGGTCGCGCAACTGCTCAATCTCGTCGAGTCGAAAATCGCTGCGCAGGTCGAACAGGCGGGCTTTCGGCTGACGCTCGATCGCGGCGCAAGCGACGCGGAAGTGGTGGTCGACGCCGACAGTTTTGTGCAGATCCTGATCAATCTGGTCGACAACGCGTTGAAGTTCTCCGCGCGCGCGCAGCGCAAGGAGATCGAGATCGGTTGTCGCGCAGTACCAGGAAAGATGGCCGGACGCGTCGCATTCCGGGTACGCGACTACGGTCCCGGCATAGCGGCCCAACACATGAAGCACATCTTCAAGCTCTTTTATCGCGCCGAAGGCGAGTTGACGCGCGAGACCGTCGGCACCGGCATCGGCCTTGCGTTGGTGCACGAACTGACGAGCGCGATGGGGGGCACGGTCGACGTCCGCAATTGCGATCCCGGCGCCGAATTCACGGTTGTGTTCCCCGTGGCCGCGATTGTGTAGGAGCGATTTCCAAATCGCGATCTGGAGGGGAGATCCCTCTCACAAATGATCGCTCCCACAAGAATAAGGTCGTCAGTCATACAATCGTTTGCTGCTGGCGAATATCAGATAGAAGACCATGCCGAAGAGGTAAATGCCCGCGGCGACCTGGAATACCAGAGTCCACGAGCCGGTTGCGCTGAGGATCAAGCCGCTGACGTAGACGCCGATGATCCCCGGGATCGTCGCCGCCGTATTCGACAGGCCCATCAACACGCCGGCGTAACGCGGTGCGATGTCGAGGTGATTGACGCCAAAGCCGCCGGCGGCGCACGCGCCGAGGATGCTGCCGAGCGACATCAACGCGATCGCGGCCGGTGCGTCGTGGACGTAACCGACGAACATCAGCGATGTCGCGGCGCCCCCGAAACCGATCGTCTGCATCGTCTTGCGCACGGTCGTCACGTCCCAGCCGCGCGCGACCAATCGATCCGCCAACCAGCCGGCGACGTTCAGGAACAAGAACGAAAACAGCGACGGGACGACTGCAAAGAGTCCCACCGCGGCAAAGTCGACGCCGAGTCCCTGCGTGATGTAGGTCGGCATCCACGCGAGCAG
>CAYUMA010000110.1:0-3149 GCA_964445675.1 uncultured Pseudomonadales bacterium
GCGCCATCTGGCACGGGTGATGGAAACAATCACCGGTGATCAGCGCTTCCGCGCCGTTCGACTTGATGTGCACGCTGACGTGTCCGGCCGTATGGCCCGGCGTCGGCTCGAGCCAGACCTCGTCGCACAGCCGATGCTCCATCGATACAAAATCGACGAGGCCGGCGTCGATGACGGGCCGCACCGAATCGGCGAGCAGCGTGGCGGTCTGCGCTTCGTCGTCGTGGCCGTCCCAGTAGCGCCACTCCTGCTCGGCGATCAGATAACGCGCATTCGGAAACGTCGGCAGCCAGCGGCCACCGACGAGCATCGTGTTCCAGCCGACGTGATCGACATGCAGGTGCGTGCACAGCACGGTGTCGATCGATTCGCGCGGATAGCCCGCCGCTTCGAGGTCTGCGAGAAACGACGTCTGCAGATGACTCCACGACGGAATGTTGCGTTGCTTGTCGTTGCCGATGCAGGTATCAACCACGATGCGGCGCCGACCGGTATCCACCACCAGTGCATGCACGCTCATGATCAGCTTGCCCGTGTCGGTCATGAAGTGCGGCTTCAGCCAGGCGATGTCGCGACAGGCCTCTGGTGTCGCATCGGGCAGGATGAACCGCGTGCCGCCCGCCACCTCGAGTTCGACCACTCGAGAGATCGTCACGTCGCCGATCCGCCATTGGTTCATCGAAGCGCTCCACGCCGAGGGCACCGGCAGCATCGCGAAACGTCCAGGCCGTGGCAAGACGGGCGCCTGTTGCGATGATCCACGCCGGATTGGGTTGCCGGCGCGCCCGTGCTCGCTTAAGGTCGCCGTGGCTTTCGAAATGGGGAGTTCCGTATGGGGGCGCGCGAGTACTTCTACACGCTCAAAGAGTTGGTCGGCGTGATGCGCACGCGCCGTTATCTGGCGCCACGGCCGTTGGACGCGATCGACTCGGTCGGCCTCAAGGTCGAGGAAAACGCCGCACGAATCGGCGCGCGGCCGATGATTCTCTTCGAAGGCCGCCAGGTGTCGTGGAGCGAGTTCAACGCACTCGCGAACCGGTATGCACACACGTTGAAGGCCCGCGGCATCGGCCATGGCGATATCGTCAGTCTGATGATGGAGAACCGGATCGAGTTCCTCGCGGTTCTCGTCGGGATCAGCAAGCTCGGCGCCGTGACATCGTTGATCAACACGAATCTGCGCGGCCGGCCGCTGACGCATTGCATTACCGTCACTCAATCAAAAGCCTGCGTTTTCGGCGAGGAACTGAGCAACGCGATCGCCGAAGTGAAAGCGGATCTGCCGCTGCACGAAGGCACCGACTACTTGTGCGTCGCCGACCAGGGCGCGACGCCCCCGCCGAATTGGGCTGTGGATCTCACGGCCGAAGCGAATGGCGCACCAACGACCAACCTGCCGGACACGCAGCAGATCAAGCTCGGCGACAACTCGATCTTCATGTTCACGTCGGGTACGACCGGATTACCAAAAGCCGCCGTAGTTTCGCAGCGACGCTTCCTCGCAACCGGCGCGATGGCGTGCAAAGCCGCGCTGAAATCGAACGAGACCGACCGACTCTACCTCTGCCTGCCGCTGTATCACGGCACCGGCCTGGTCGTGGGCTTCGGTTCGACGCTGTGGTCCGGATCGTCGATCTTCCTGCGACGCAAGTTCTCGGCCTCCAACTTTCTCAAGGAGGTGCGCCAGTACAACACCAGTTGCTTCGTCTACATCGGCGAGTTGTGCCGCTATCTGATGGCGCAACCCGCGCGCGCCGACGACGCGGACAATCCCCTGCAGAGAATCGTTGGCAACGGACTGCGTCCGGACATCTGGCTGAACTTCAAGCAGCGCCTTGGCATCAAGCGGATCAGCGAATTCTATGGCGCCAGTGAAGGCAACGTCGCGTTCATGAACCTGCTCAACAAGGACTGCACGATCGGGTTGACGGGCAGCACGATCGCGCTCGTGCGCTACGACGTCGATGCCGACGAGATCATCCGCGACGGCAATGGTCATTGCGTTCACGTCGCGCCCGGTGAATCCGGACTGCTGCTCGCGCAGATCAACGAAGTCCAGGTGTTCGAGGGCTACACGAATGCGGAGGCGACGGAGAAGAAGATCGTTCGCAATGCATTCGAGCAAGGTGATGCGTGGTTCAACTCCGGCGATCTGATCAAAGAAGTCCAGGTCGGCTTCACCGCCGGCCGCAAGCACTACCAGTTCGTCGATCGTGTCGGGGACACGTTTCGCTGGCGTTCGGAGAACGTCTCGACGAACGAAGTGGGCGAAATCATCAACCAGCATCCGGCCGTGCAGTTCTGCAACGTCTATGGCGTCTCGATCCCGAACGCCGATGGGCGCGCCGGGATGGCCGCGATCACGCTCGCGCAGGGACAGACGCGACTCGACCTCGCCGACTTCTCCGCGTTCGTCGCGCGCGAACTGCCGAGCTATGCGCGTCCCGTGTTTCTGCGCATCCAGCCCGAGATGGAGGTGACCGGTACCTTCAAGCTGATGAAGGGCGACCTACGCAAAGAAGGCTACGACGTGGGGTCGATTGCCGATCCGCTGTTCGTGCTCAAGCCGAACGCGCCGGCCTATGAACCGCTCGATCAGCCATATCTGGCGAAACTGCGGGCCGGAACAGCCGGCTACTGACGCAAGCAAAAAAGGGGTCAGACCCGCGGGTCTGACCCCTTCTTCTAGCGGACCCCCTCTTCAAGCGGGGTCTGACCCCTTCTTCTAGCGTCCAAACAGCCGCTGCGCCCACAGCGTCAGACCTTCGGTGACACTCGCGAAGTGGTCGCTGTCGACGAACCGTGCCGCCGGAAACTCCCGCTCGAGGTAGTTGCGTACGATCGTCGCGCGCGCCATGCCGCCGGTGAGGTAGACGACGTCCGGCTGGCGACCGGCGGCGGCCACGGATTCTCTGACCAATCCTTGCAGATGCACCAGCAGTCGCTCGCACGCCTGTGCGAACTGCGCGCGATCCGTCGCGCCGTGCAGCCCCTGCTCGAGGTATTGGAGGTCGATCGTTGCACTCGGTGCGTCGGTCAGCGCAACTTTGGCGAGTTCCGCACTGCGCACGATTCGATACGTGAGCCGACCGGTCTGCACAGCCTGCAGGCGTGCCAGGCGTTCCGGCGCACGCGCCTCGAGCACGAGT
>CAYUMA010000111.1:0-2319 GCA_964445675.1 uncultured Pseudomonadales bacterium
TCCATAGGCCGAAACTATTCCGCCGGTCGCGGCGATCAGCGCGCCAACGACAAAGCCGGTTCGACGGCCCACGCGACGCATCAACATCGCCGCGAAAATCGTCGCGCACGCAGTACCCACGACCATGATCGACAGCGGCAACGTCGCGAATGACGCATCCGACGAAAGTTTCGCGCCGACCAGGCCGCCAATCGTCACGATGAGCACCGAACCGCTGACCGCGATGAACTGACTGCCGAGCAGGATGACGAGATTGCGGTTCCACATCGTGATCATGATAGCCGCTTGCGCATGAATGCGGCGTCGGTGCACAGTGTCACAACCAACTGCGACCGCCCACTGTTACCAACAGCGGGCGTGAGGGGAGACCACTGCGATGAGTCTGTTCGGAGACAAGTGCGTGCGCTGCGGCGAACCCACGCGCGATACGTACGAGAACAAGCCGACCTGCACCCCGTGTCGGGACGAACTGGAACTCGCGCTAGCGCAAGCCAGCGAAGTGAAACGCGCGTGCCCGGTCCACGGCGGCATCATGCAGAAGGAGATCGCGCACGGTGTGATCATCGACCGCTGCGCGGTGTGCCAGGGCGTGTGGCTCGACCCCGGCGAACTCGAGGGCATGAATCACGACGTCGCCAACGAAGTGTGGAAAGCGCTGGCTTACGGTCGTCCGCTCGGTTGATCGATGCGCGAGCGGGACGCGACATCCATGGAACCATTCGAGTTTTCGACCAGCGACGGCGCGCTACTGCGGTGCTATCGATGGCGCGCCGTCGGCGCGCCGCGCGCCGCGGTGCAAATCGCGCACGGTATGGGTGAACACGCAGCGCGCTACCGGCGCGTCGGCGATCGGCTCGCGGCGCATGGCTACCTCGTCGTCGCCGCCGACCACCGCGGTCACGGCGAAACGGCGGACCCCGAGCGCCTCGGCGACATTGGACCCGACGGCTGGAATCGAATGATCACCGACATGCTCGAAATCAACGAGCACCTCGGCAAGCTCGCGCCGGGCGTACCCAAGGTGCTGCTGGGTCACAGCATGGGCTCGATGCTGTCGCAACAATATCTGTATCGGCACGGCGCGACGCTCGATGCCGCGATATTGTCCGGTTCGCCGGGTCTGGGGACGGCGTTCGCACTCTGGGTGAGCCACACGCTGGCGCGGTTCGAACGCTGGCGCCTCGGCGCCGGCGCCAACAGTCCGCTGCTGGACAGGATGATCTTTGGCGCCGCCAACGACCCGTTCGGGGGGCCGACCGGCTTCGAGTGGCTGTCGCGCGATGCCGATGAGGTCGCCAGGTACGTCGCGGATCCGAAGTGTGGGTTCGTGCTTCGCAGCGGCGGCCTCTGCGACCTGTTCGCGGGTTCGCGCGAAGGGCGCTCGCGCCAGCGGATCGACGCGATACCCAGGCGGCTGCCGATTTACGTCGTGTCCGGCAGCGAGGATCCCGTGCACGGGAAGGGCAAAGGACTCGACCGCCTTCTCAGCGCGTACCGCACCGCGGGGCTGATGGACGTCACCGAACAACGTTACGTCGGCGGCCGCCACGAGATGTTCAACGAGATCAATCGCGAGGTCGTCGTGCAGGATCTCATCGGTTGGTTGGATGGCGCACTCGCCAAGAAGTCCTGAGCACCGCACACCACGAGACTACTCACATGCAAGCGCACCGGAGCACGTCCTTATTTGTCGCGATCCTGTTTCTGGTCGCGACCGATCTCGCCGTCGCCGGCGATCAGCCGCCGTATGGCTTCTCGCAAGCGGACGCGCAGGCGCAGCTCGCGCTCGAGCAGCGTTTCGACAGCGCGCTCGATGCGCAACAGATCGGCGCGTGGCTCAAACAGCTCTCGTCCGCAGCGAATCACGTCGGCGCGCCGCACAACAAGGAGAACGCCGAGTTTCTGCTGCAGCAATTCAAGGACTGGGGCTGGCAGGCGGAGATCGAGACATACGACGCGCTGTATCCGACGCCGAAGCGCGTTGCGCTCGAGCTCGTCGCGCCAACGACGTTCACCGCAAAACTGCGCGAGCCGCCGATCGACGGCGATGCGACGTCGAGCCGCACTGACGGCTTGCCGCCGTACAACGTTTACGGCGCCGACGGCGACGTCACCGGACCGCTCGTCTACGTCAACCAGGGCATGGAGGAAGACTATAAGGAGCTCGCGCGGCGCGGAATCGACGTCAAGGGTGCAATCGTCATCACGCGTTATGGCGGCGGCTGGCGTGGCCTCAAACCAAAGCTCGCTTACGAGCATGGCGCGATCGGCTGCCTGATCTATTCGGATCCCAAAGACGACGGCTACGCGATGGGCGAC
>CAYUMA010000112.1:0-2377 GCA_964445675.1 uncultured Pseudomonadales bacterium
TATTTTTTCGCGCGGCCGCTGCCGTTCGGCGAGGTCAAACGCTTCTTCGATCCGAACGTTGCGTTGATGCGCCAGCCGCGCAAAAGACCGCCCGTCTAACACACTCCCTGCGAGTTTTGCGTGCAGCCGAAATCGAACCGGCTTGTGCGATCATGCGCGCTTGCAAAAATGAGACAGCGCATGCGCCGGTTACTTTTCGTCAGAGCGAGCATCTTCGGTGACGCGGGCCAATCCTCGCAGCTCTGCACGGCGTTCCTCGAGCGATTCGCGCAGACGAACCCTGATTCGGCGGTCGTCGTGCGCGACGTGCAGAATCCGCCGCTGCCGCACCTCGACGCCGCAACGTTCGCTGCATTCGGCAAACCGGCCGACTCACTGACGAGCGCCGATCACGAGCGGCTCGCGCTATCCGAAGAGTTGATTGGCGAACTCGAAGCGGCGACGGACCTGCTGATTGGTCTGCCGATGTACAACTTTGCCATCCCGTCGGCGTTCAAGGCCTGGATCGATCACGTCGCGCGCGGGCGGCGCACGTTTCGTTACACCGCGACGGGCCCCGAAGGCATGCTGAAGAACATCCGCCATTGCTGGATCGTCGCGGCGCGCGGCGGTCAGTATCAGAGCACGTCACTGGACACACAGACGCCGTACGTGACGAACATGTTCGGATTTCTCGGCATCGGGCCGCCGACGTTCATCTACGCCGAGGGTATGGCGCGGCCCGATGTTCGCGACGGCTCGCTGACAAAAGCGCGGCAGACGATCGCGCAGCTTTCGTTGCGCTGATCGACCCATGCAGGCCGTGCTCGCCCGATTCGATACCCGCGGTCGTACCGGCCTCGTGCTCGGACCGCTGCTGTTCGTCATCGTCGGGCTGTTGCTCGAAAGCCTTGGCCTGTCGTACGAGGCGCGTTGGGTCGGCGCGCTGGTCGTGCTGATGGCGACGTGGTGGATCACCGAACCGATCCCACTGTGGGCGACCGCGTGCCTGCCGTTGCTCGTCTTCCCTGTGCTCGGCGTCGCGCGCCCGTACGAAGTCGTTCTGCAGTATTTCGACCCGGTCAATTTTCTGTTTCTCGGCGGCATGATGATCGCCGCATCGATGCAGCAGTGGGGACTGCACCGTCGTATCGCGCTGAACATCATTGGCGCGATCGGCGTCAGCCCGCGCCGGATCGTGCTCGGCTTCATGATCGCAACGGCGTTCGTCAGCCTGTGGATTTCGAACACCGCAACGACGGTGATGATGTTTCCGATCGCAATGGCGGTGTTGCTGAAGCTCGGCGAGCAGATGGGCCCGCAGGATCCGTTGCTGCGGCGCTTCGGCCTCGCGTTGATGCTGGGTATCGCGTATGCGGCGAGCATCGGCGGCATGGGCACGAAAATCGGCACCGCGCCGAACATCATCATGGTGAAGCAGGCCGCGACCGTGTTCGGTCGGGATATCGATTTCGTGACGTGGCTGATGATCGGTTTGCCGATCGTTTTCGTCGCGCTGCCATTGGTGTTCCTGTTTCTCGTGCACGTGTCCGCGCCGATTCCTGCGACGGGATTTCCCGGCGCGTCCGACGTCGTGACGCGCGAGCGCGCGGAACTCGGGCGCATGAGCGCGGGTGAGCGCATGTCGTTCATCGGCTTCCTGTCGGCTGCGCTGCTGTGGATCTTCCGCAACGACATCGAGTTCGGCTCGTTCACGATTCCGGGCTGGTGGTCGCTCGTGCATTTCGGCTGGAAGGACATCCTGACCGTGCCGATCGAATCGCTGCCGCCCGCGCTTGCGAAGCTGATGCAACAGGACCTCGGTGATGCCGCGGTCGCGATGGGCGTTGCGATTGTGTTGCTGCTGACGCCGATCACGCTGCGGCCACTACGAATGGCGCTCGACATACGCCGTGCCGCGGGTGTGCCGTGGGGGTTGCTGGTGCTGCTCGGCGGCGGCCTCGCGATGGCGTACGGCATGCAGCGCAGCGGCTTGTCGACGTGGCTCGGCGGCCAGCTCCAAGGGATCGGCCACTTAACGCCGTTTACGGCGACCCTGATGGTCAGTTTCGCGAGTGTTGCGTTGACGGAAGTGGCATCGAACGTTGCGACCGCGAGCATCCTGGTGCCGCTCGTTGCGGCCGGCGCCGAGGGTTTCGGCCTGCATCCGGCGCCGCTGATGTTCGCCGCGACGCTCGCTGCGTCGTTCGGCTTCATGTTACCCGCCGGCACGCCCCCCAACGCAATCGTCTACTCGAGCGGCTACATCACGGTGCCGCAGATGGTGCGCGCCGGCATCGCCGTCGACAGCCCGCATGTGCGGAAAATGCGCGCCCTCGCCGGCGCGATCCAGTCCTTCCCGCGCCATCTCTCCCAGCATGTCGGCGGCTTCGTCATC
>CAYUMA010000113.1:0-35854 GCA_964445675.1 uncultured Pseudomonadales bacterium
ACAACAGCAGTGCGACCGCGACGGCCAGCACGACCAGATTGACCGCGGTACCATAAAACACGAGGCTCACCGCAAACGCGGCGGCGAGCAAAACGCCTGCCCCAACGAGTCTGCCGACACTGCCCGGCCGCGCACTCATCAGGCGATCGTTGGGTCAATCAGGCCGCGTTGCGCGCGAACTATCCGATACACGGCCGTCCCCTGGCGCGCTAACAATCTGGATGGTGGTGCCGGAAAGTGGATTCGAACCACCGACCTACTGATTACGAATCAGTTGCTCTACCAACTGAGCTATTCCGGCGAGGGCGCGAAGAATAACCCGTTCGTTCAGGCCTTTGAAGCTGGTCTCAAGGGCACACGATCTTTTCCGGGAACCGTCGACACACGGTCGTCCCGGCGGTATCCGTCGCGGTCACCTCGTAGCTGCCTGCATCGAGCACGATCGTATAAACGGTGCCGTCATTCTGCTGCGGCTGCCAACCGAGCACCAGGAGGTCCGCGTCGGCAACGCCGTTGAACACCCCGGGCTGGTACACAGCGTTGCGCAACCGGAAGTCCTCTTCGAACACCTCGATCGTTGCAATGTTGTTCACGAGCGCGCCGACCCGCGACGTCGCGACGTAGTTGTTGTAGACCGGTAGCGCGATCGCGGACAGCACGGCGATCATACCAACCGCGATCATCAACTCGATCATCGTGTATCCGGACTGTTTGGTCATTGGCGTGTTCATGCGTGTGATTCGGGCGAAATCCTAGTGCACAAAAGAAGAAGGGGCCATCGGCCCCTTCCAGAGTTATGACGGAGGTCAAACTCTTAGATGCTGGCCCACGCTACGATTCGCGGCAGAGCACCCGAGAAGGCGCCGTAACCGGGACGCGTTACGGTAATCGACATCGTGCCCGCCTGAAGGGTGCCGGTCTGTGCGACACCGACGCGACCTTCTACGGCGTTACCGACACCGGCTTCGTAGGGAAAGCCGCCACCCGGAGCCGTACCGCCTTCGCTGTTCATACGGGTTACCCAGTACGCGCTGTTCCCGACCACCCCGTTGGCGGCCGTAGCATCCGCGTACGGCGTACGCATCGCCAACTGGGCCTGAATCTTGCGGTACTCGTTGGCAACGAAGCGGGCGCCCTCTTCGAAGTGCGCGTTCACCTTCGACATGTTCGCGTTGCGGATGTAGTCCTGATAAGCGGGCAGCGCAACAGCGGCCAGAATGCCGATGATGGCGACCACGATCATCAATTCGATAAGGGTAAAACCCTTCTGCATTGTGTGTTTCATCGTTACTCCAAAAGCGTCAAATAAATGTTCAGAACGATACAGCAGACGACCGTCAATCATTCCGATGCATCGTCAGCCACCAAGAGAGTGCAATTGGTATGCCAATGCCAATCCTTCGTTTCGATAGAACGCGCACCGACGACTTTTGCCTCAGGCGTCAAGACGTTAGCGCAGTCTAATCGATCGAAGCCCGATTTCCACGGCGTTCGTCCCGGTCCGCCGTAGGTGGCTCGCGACGTCACAACCTGACTCTGGCCGTCATGTTGCTGGCGCGAACGAGGCGCTTGTGAGTCGGTTGTCCGCTTTGTGACCGCTTTATCGACACTCCAGTGACCTGCGACTAGACTTGCCAACTCCCGCGCGACTACTGTTGCTGGCCAGGACCTAGCCAACCGACAAGGACTGCATTCGTCAATGGCTACGCAAACGGTACCGCTTTCAGGACTCGCTCGACGCCTCGTCGAAGACGGGATTCTGGATGCCGACACCGCCCAGACCGCAAGCGATGACGCGCGCAAGGCCGGAATGGCCTTCGTCAGCTATCTGATCCGCAACGAACTCGCTAACCCCCGCTCGATCGCGACATCGGCGTCGGAAGAATTCGGCGTGCCGATCATCGATCTGTCGGCTTTCGACCTCGAAGCGATTCCAAAGGACCTGGTCAAAGAGCGGCTGATTCGCCAACACAACGCGCTGCCGTTGATCCGTCGCGGCGTACGGCTGTTCGTTGCTGTGTCCGACCCGACGAACCTGCAAGCGCTCGACGAGATCAAGTTTCACACCGGCATCAATACCGAGCCGATTCTCGTCGAGGAAGACAAGCTCGCGACGATCATCGAGCAGTTCCTTTCGCGCCAGGACGACACGTCGCTCGGTGACCTGCAGGACAACGATCTCGACGACCTCGATCTCGAAGCCTTCGACGACAATGGGCCGGACGATGACCCCGGCGTCGCGTCCGCGACGGACGACACGCCCATCGTCCGGTTCGTCAACAAGATGCTGCTGGACGCGATCAAGATGGGCGCCTCGGATATTCACTTCGAGCCCTATGAAAAAACCTACCGAGTGCGCTTTCGCACAGACGGCATGCTGCACGAGGTTGCGAAGCCACCAGCGAATCTGGGCACGCGCCTGTCCGCGCGACTCAAGGTCATGGCGGAACTCGACATCTCCGAGCGCCGTCTGCCGCAGGACGGGCGCATCAAGATGAAGCTGTCGAAGACGCGTTCGATCGACTTTCGCGTCAACACGCTGCCGACCTTGTGGGGCGAGAAGGTCGTGCTGCGCATCCTCGATCCCATGAGCGCGAAAATGGGCATCGACATGCTCGGATTCGGCGAATCCGAAAAGCAGCTCTTCATGGAGGCGCTGTTCCGCCCACAAGGAATGATCCTCGTGACCGGACCGACCGGCAGCGGCAAGACGGTCACTCTCTACACCGGAATCAACATCCTCAACAGCGCCGAGCGCAACATCGCCACTGCCGAGGATCCGGTCGAAATCAACCTCGAAGGGATCAACCAGGTCAACGTCAACCACAAGGTGGGGTTGTCATTCGCGTCCGCATTGCGCGCGTTTCTGCGGCAGGACCCGGATGTCGTGATGGTTGGCGAGATCCGCGACCTCGACACCGCGGAAATTGCCGTCAAAGCGTCCCAGACCGGTCACATGGTGTTGTCGACGCTGCACACGAACTCGGCCGCAGAGACACTGACACGGCTACGCAATATCGGCATCCCCGCGTTCAACCTGGCGACGTCGGTGAGCCTCATCATCGCCCAGCGCCTCGGTCGACGGCTGTGCACGCATTGCAAAACGACGATCGACGTGCCGCACGACACGTTGATCGCAGAGGGCTTTACCGAAGAGGACATCAAGAAGGGCTTCCAGGTATACGTACCGAGCGCGAAGGGATGCGATAAATGCAAAGATGGCTATAAGGGCCGTGTTGGAATTTATGAAGTAGTTAAAATTACGCCTGAGATATCTCGCATTATCATGGCGGACGCAAATAGCATCGAAGTGAGCAATCAAGCGCGCGCCCATGGTTATCCGGATCTGCGTCGCGACGGTCTGCTCAAGGTGATGCTGGGACTCACGAGTCTCGCGGAAGTGAATCGCGTGACCACGGGGCACTAACCCCTCCAGGTGAACTATGGCTGCAAGCGCACTGTTTTTATGGGAAGGCACTGACAAGCAAGGTCGCCGTGCGAAGGGCGAAATTGCCAGTTCCAATCCCGCCATTGCCAAAGCGGAGCTGCGCAAGCAAGGCATCACCGCGACCAAAGTTCGCAAGAAAGGCTCAGGAATCAGTTTCGGCGGCGGCGCGAGTATCAACTCGGCGGACATCTCGTTGTTCACGCGCCAGATGGCAACGATGATGCGCGCCGGCGTGCCGTTGGTGCAGTCGTTCGAGATCGTCTCCGATGGTCTCGACAAGCCGAAGCTGCGCGATCTCGTGCTTGCGATTCGATCCGACGTCTCGTCCGGTAACACGTTCGCATTCGCACTGCGCAAGCACCCGATGTACTTCGATGACCTGTTCTGCAACCTCGTCGACGCGGGCGAACAATCGGGCTCTCTCGACACGATGTTGGACCGTATCGCTTCCTACAAGGAAAAGACCGAGAGCTTGAAGGCGAAAGTGCGCAAGGCGATGACGTACCCGATCGCGGTCCTCGTGGTTGCGGTCATCGTGTCCGGTATCCTGCTGATCAAAGTCGTACCGCAGTTTCAATCGGTATTCGCCGGCTTCGGCGCAGAACTGCCGGCCTTTACGCTGTTCGTGATTCAGATCTCCGAAGCGGTTCAGGCCTACTGGCTGCTCTTCTTGCTCGGAATCGCCGGCGCAATTGCCGGCTTTGCCGTGGCGCGCCGGCGGTCGAAGGCGTTGCGAGACGTCATCGACCGACTGTCGCTGAAGTTGCCGGTCTTCGGCAACATCATCGAAAAATCGGCCGTGGCTCGATATGCGCGTACGCTGTCGACGACGTTTGCGGCGGGCGTACCGTTGGTCGACGCGCTGAACTCTGTTGCGGGCGCTACCGGCAATTCGGTATTCGTCAACGCGGTGCATAAGGTCCGCGACGATGTCTCGACGGGTCAGCAGCTCAACTTTTCGATGCGCAGTACCGGTGTATTTCCGAACATGATCATTCAGATGGTCGCAATCGGCGAAGAGTCCGGCGCGTTGGACACCATGCTCGACAAGTCGGCCAACTATTACGAAGAGCAGGTCGACAACGCCGTCGACAATCTCACTTCGCTGATGGAACCGTTCATCATGTCGGTGCTCGGCGTGCTGGTCGGTGGTCTGATCATTGCGATGTACTTGCCGATCTTCCAGCTGGGTCGAGTCGTCGGCGGCGGCTGACGCACACGCCACGTTTCCAGTATGTCGCTGACGCTCCTGCTGAGCCAAGGTTGGCTCGCGTTGACCCTGTTCATCTGGGTCGCGCTTTGCGTCGGTAGTTTCCTCAACGTCGCGATCTACCGCCTGCCGTTGATGCTGCAGCGGGAATGGCGCGCGCAAGCCATCGACGTGCTCGAACTGGATGCGCCGGCTGATATGGAGCCGGCCTTCAACTTGATGATGCCCCGCTCGCGTTGTCCGTCCTGCAAAACGACGATTCCCGCGCGCTACAACATCCCCCTCGTCAGCTGGCTTGCGCTGCGCGGCCGCTGCGCACACTGCGCCGCACCCATATCTGCGCGATATCCGTTAGTCGAACTCCTCACGGCCGTCGCGTCGATCGTCGTCGTCGCAGAATTCGGATATACGTGGCTCGGCGCTGCCGCGCTTGTATTCACGTGGGCCGTGATCGCGCTGACGTTCATCGACATCGATACCAAACTTCTGCCGGATCAGATCACGCTGCCGCTGCTGTGGCTCGGCCTGATCGTCAACGTGTCGGGTGGATTCACCGATCCAACTTCCGCTGTGATCGGTGCGGTCGCGGGATACCTGCTGCTGTGGTCGATCTATTGGGTGTTCAAGCTGATCACGCACAAGGAAGGCATGGGCTACGGTGACTTCAAACTGCTCGCAGCGCTGGGCGCATGGTTCGGCTGGCAGACGCTGCCGATTCTGGTGCTGTTGTCCTCGGTCGTCGGCATCGCGCTCGGTGGCGCGTTTTTGCTCGCGCGGCGCAGCCGCGAAGCGATTCCGTTTGGACCCTATCTCGCGATCGCCGGCTGGGTCACTCTGCTCGAGCGTGATAGGGTGATCGCAATCGTCTTCGGTTGAGACTGACGCATGTTCGTCGTGGGAATTACCGGCGGAATCGGTTCGGGGAAGTCCGCGGTATCGGATCGATTCAAAAGCCTCGGCATCAAGGTCGTCGATGCCGACGTTGCGGCGCGCGAAGTCGTCAAGGTAGGTCAGCCCGCATTGCTGGCAATCCGTGAGCATTTCGGCAGCGAACTGATCCACACCGACGGCACGCTCGACCGCGCGGCGCTCCGCACGCGCGTATTCGCCGACCCGACCCAGCGCAAGTGGCTCGAGCGGCTGCTGCATCCGTTGATCAACGCATACCTCGAACGTGAACTCGCAGCCGCGCAGTCACCCTACGCGGTGCTGGTTTCGCCACTGCTGATGGAAACGACTCAGTCACGCCTCGTTGATCGCGTCCTCGTCGTCGATGTGCCCGAGCAAACTCAGATCGAACGCACGATGGCGCGCGATTCAAACAGCGAAACGCAGGTGAAGGCGATCATGGCGGCGCAGGCGGGCCGCGCCGCGCGTTTGAAACGCGCAGACGACGTGGTAGCCAACGACGCCGGATTCGATGCACTCGACAAGGCGGTCGCCGAGTTGCATCGGCGCTACCTCGAACTGGCGCGAGACAAGCGGGCATGACAGACGCACCCGCACGCATCGTGGCTTGCCCGACGTGTCGCAAGCCGGTGCATTGGAGCCCGACGAACCGCTACCGTCCGTTCTGTTCGAAGCGTTGCCAGATGATCGATCTCGGCGCGTGGGCGAGTGAGGATTACCGCATTCCCGAGAACGATGTGAGCGTCGACGCGCAGGACGAGGACCCGGATTAGGATGCTTTCAACCTGAGTCAGCGACGCGTCAGGTTCTGTATTCCGCATTGATCTTGACGTAGTCGTAAGAGAAGTCGCAAGTCCAGACAGTCTCCTGTGCCGACCCGCGACCAAGTTCGATGCGCACACAGAATTCATCGCGGCTCATCACGCGCGCGCCCGCCGCCTCGGTGTATTGCGCAGCAATCATGCCGTTCCTCGCAACGCACACGTCGTCGAGGTATAGCGCAACCCGATCAGCCTCCAGGTCCGTCACGCCGGCACGACCGATCGCCATGCAGAATCGCCCCCAATTGGGGTCGCTGGCGAACATCGCGGTCTTGATCAGCGGTGATTCCGCGACGGTGTATGCGACCTTCAGACATTCGGCTGCCGTGCGTCCGCCGGCGACGGTCACCGTCACGAACTTGGTTGCACCTTCGCCATCGCGAATGATCCGTTGCGCGAGTTCACGCGCGACCGCGACGACGCCGTCGCGCAACGCCGCATATCCGGAATGTTCAACCGAATCGACGGGCGGATTTCCCGCCGCGCCGGTCGCGATCACGAGGAACGAATCGTTCGTCGACGTATCGCCGTCGACGGTGATGCGATTGAAGCTCGCATCGGCCGCATGGGCGACCAGTTCCTGCAAACACGTCCGAGATACCGCCGCATCCGTCCCGATATACGCGAGCATCGTCGCCATGTCGGGCCTGATCATGCCGGCCCCCTTCGCGATTCCGGTGATCGTGACGGTCGTGCCGTCGACGTCGACGCTGCGGGACAACGCCTTGGGTGCCGTGTCGGTCGTCATGATGGCGCGGGCGGCCGTCTCCCAGCCATCACCAAGCGAATTGCTCGCCAACGGAATGCCGTCGCGCAACTTGGGAAGCGGAAGCCGCTGGCCGATCACTCCCGTTGAAAACGGGAGCACGGACTCCGGCGTTACACCGAGCGCTTCCGAGACCCAACGACAGCATTGGAGCGCGTCTTCGATGCCGGCAGAACCCGTGGCCGCGTTGGCGTTACCACTGTTGATCAGAATCGCGCGCGGCGCGCCCGCCGCGAGGTGCCGCTCACACAAGCGCACCGGCGCGGCTTTGAACGCGCTTCGGGTAAACACGCCGGCGACCTCGCTGCCCGCACTCAGCGTCATAACAACGAGATCGTCCCGCTGCGTTTGTTTGATTCCGGCACACGCCGTGCCGATCCGAATACCACGAATCGCGCTGAGCGCGCCGAGCTCCGGCAGATTCACCGCCATCAGCCCATGCGTCCATGGCAGTGCTTGAACTTCTTCCCCGAGCCGCACGGGCATGCCTCGTTGCGACCGACCTTGCGCTCCTGTCGAACGAACGTCTCGGCCTTCTGCGCGACAGGCTCCGGCACCGGTTCGCTCTCACCATTCGCCGCACCGGCATCGGCGTGCGTGAATCGCATCCGTTTGGCTTGCTCCTCGCGGCGGCGGCGCTCGGTTTCCTCGACGCTTTCCGGACGCTCGATTTGTACGCGCGACAGCAGCCGGATCACCTCGCGCTTGATCGCAAAGAGCAGCTCCTGGAACAACTCGAACGCTTCGCGCTTGTACTCCTGCTTGGGCTGCTTCTGCGCATACGCGCGCAGGTGAATGCCCTGGCGCAGGTGATCCATCGTTGCCAGATGCTCCTTCCAGCGCTGGTCGAGAATCTGCAGCATCACCTGCTTTTCAACCAGCTTGATCTCGACACCCTGCTGCCGCCATTGCGTTCCCTTGGTTTCGTAGTCGGCCGTGATCTGGGCGAGGATCCGCGTTCGTAGCGAGTCCTCATTCAACGAGTCGTCCTCGTCGAGCCAGCGCCGAATCGGGAGGCTCGCGTTGAAGTCCGCCAGCAGCGCCTGTTCGAGTCCGGCAATGTCCCATTGCTCTTCGAGACTCTGCGCCGGGATGTATTCGGTGATGACGTTGGCGACGACTTCTTCACGCAACGCGCCGATCATCTCCGAGATGTCTTCCGAGGCCATCAGCTCGTCGCGTTGCTGATAGATCACCTGCCGCTGATCGTTCGAGACATCGTCGTACTCGAGCAGATTCTTGCGAATGTCGAAGTTGCGCCCTTCAACCTTGCGCTGCGCCTTCTCGATCGCGTTGGTGACCATTCGATGCTCGATGGCTTCGCCTTTCTCGAGCCCCAACGACTGCATGATGCCGCGAATCCGATCCGATGCGAATATCCGCATCAGGTTGTCTTCCATCGAAAGGTAGAATCGCGACGATCCATTGTCGCCCTGGCGACCGGCGCGCCCCCGCAACTGGTTGTCGATGCGACGCGATTCGTGACGCTCGGTGCCGATGATGTGCAAGCCGCCCGCGGAGACAACAGCGTCGTGACGTTGCTGCCACTCTCGCCGTTTCTGCTCGATCTGGTCCGGCGTCGGCTCGTCGAGCGCGGCGACTTCGGCCTGCCAGTTGCCGCCGAGCACGATGTCGGTTCCGCGACCCGCCATGTTGGTCGCAATGGTCACGACGCCGGGGCGTCCAGCCTGCGCGATGATCTCCGCCTCGCGCTCGTGTTGCTTCGCGTTCAGCACGCTATGCGGAATCTTGCGCTTGTCGAGTTCGGCCGAGAGTCGTTCGGACGATTCGATCGAAGCGGTGCCGACGAGTACGGGGCGACCCTCCGCAATGCGTTGATTGATGTCCTCGACGATCGCCACGTACTTCTCATCGATCGTCAGGTATACGAGATCGTTGGCGTCGTTGCGCACCATAGTCCGGTGGGTTGGGATAACCACCACCGCGAGCCCATAGATCTGGTGAAACTCGAACGCTTCGGTATCTGCCGTCCCGGTCATCCCCGAGAGCTTGTTGTACATGCGGAAGTAGTTCTGGAACGTCGTCGACGCAAGCGTCTGGGTCTCGTTCTGAATCGAGACGGCCTCCTTCGCTTCGATCGCCTGGTGCAGACCCTCGGACCAACGACGTCCGGGCATCGCCCTTCCCGTGTGTTCGTCGACGATCACGATCTCATCGTTCTGAACCATATAGTCGACGTCGCGCTTGAACAGGTTGTGTGCGCGCAGCGCTGCATGGACGTGATGCAGCAGTCCGAGATTGGTCGCAGCGTAAAGACTGTCGCCTTCAGTCAACAGACCTAGTCGCACGAGTTCATCCTCGACAAAGGCGTGTCCGCGCTCGGTGAGTTCGATCTGCCGATTTTTTTCGTCGACGATGAAGTCACCTTCCTCGGTGATGCCATCCGGCTCGTCCTCTGTGCCGACCTGACGCTTCAACTTCGGCGCGAGCAGGTTGATCTTGTGATAAAGATCGGTGCTCTCTTCGGCGGGACCCGAGATGATCAGCGGAGTGCGCGCCTCGTCGATCAGGATCGAGTCAACTTCGTCGACGATCGCGAAATTCAGTCCGCGCTGAAACTTGTCCTTCAGCGTGAACGCCATGTTGTCGCGCAGGTAGTCGAAACCGAACTCGTTGTTCGTGCCGTAGGTGACATCGGCGAGGTAGGCCTCGCGCTTGGATGCCACGTCCTGACGCGACTGGATGACACCGACGGTCATGCCCAGTGCCTTGAATACCGGCCCCATCCACTCTGCGTCGCGCCGCGCGAGATAGTCGTTGACAGTGACGAGGTGGACGCCTTTCCCCGTCAGCGTGTTCAGATACGCCGGCAGCGTCGCCACGAGTGTCTTTCCTTCCCCGGTACGCATCTCAGCGATATGCCCTTCGTGCAACGTGATGCCGCCGATGATCTGAACGTCGAATGGGCGCAGACCGATTACCCGCTGTGCCGCCTCGCGCACCGTCGCAAATGCCTCAGGCAGCAGGTCATCGAGCGTCGCACCCGCTTCGAGCCGTTGGCGAAATTCGGCCGTCTTCGCTCTCAGGTTCTCGTCCGACAAGGCGCGCATCTGCTCTTCGAGCGCGTTGACGCGGGCAACCAACTTGCCCATGCGTTTGAGCTCGCGGCTGTTCTTGCTGCCGAAAACCTTGAGGAATATTCCGCTGACCATACGGGGTTAGACGCGAGAAAAACGGCATGTTACCGCGTTTGACGCGGAATTCGAGGGAGCGGCTACCGAGGTAGCCGATCGATCAGGTTGGACGACTGCGCGCGACGTATCGCGCCGGGTCGACTTGATGCCCGTCTTTGAGGACTTCGAAGTGCACGTGCGAACCGGTCGATCGACCCGTGCTGCCCATGCGTGCGATGAGCTGGCCCTTCTTCACGACGTCCCCGGCCGCCACCAACAATTCGTGGTGATGTCCATAACGCGTGACATAGCCGGCGCCGTGATTGATTTCGATCATGCGGCCGTAACCGTTCTTTTCACCGGCAAACGTCACAACGCCGGACGCGACTGCGACGACGTCCGAGTCCAGTTGGCCCGCGAAGTCGGCACCCGAATGCCACGCCATACGACCGCTGATCGGATCAACCCTGCGGCCGAAGCCCGACGACATGTAGCCTAACTTGACCGGCCTCCCGGCGACCGCAACCTGTTCGCGAAACTTCTGATTCGCGAGCAACGACGCGAGGACCTCGAGTTCGTCTTCGCGCAACTTGATCTGGCCGGCCAACTGTTCCGCGGCGGTCAAAAAGGCCGGCACTGATTGAGACACTTCGACATCGGATTCGGGCCCACCCTGCGCCGGCGGCTCGTTGAAGCGAAACTCACCCGAATCGAGCTCGGCGACCTGCGCGACCCGCTCACCCAGCGCTTCCATTCGCAACAGCCGAGCCTGCATGTCTGCAAGCCGGCGCCCCACCGCTTCCATTTCGACGCGCGCCTGCGACTGAATCTGTTGGAGTTGCTGACTCTGACCGTTCAGGCGACCCTGCCACTTGTCGATGATCTGGCTGTCAAAAAGTTCGTTGCCGAGGTAGCGCGTTACGACGAGAACATTGCCGATCAGGCCGGCAATCACGATCACGGCCACACCGACGAATGCCCCGGTCGGAATTCGACGAGGCTCCGCGCGACCGCTCTTTTCTCTGAAGAGTATGATCTGCATCGTTTCTTCTAATCGTGCGTTCCACAGTGGCCAATCGAAAGATCGATAACCTTCTCTCGCCGCGCCAACCCCCGTCTTCTGCGCTTACTCGCTTACTGGGCCGCGCGGCTCAACAAGACGCGTGGACCAGCCAGCTGCGAGCCCTGCTGCCGCAGGAAGTCGCTGCAGAATGTCGAGTCGCGAACGTACGCGATCAGCTCCTCACTGTCCATATCAACAGCGCCGCGTGGGCGACGCGATTGCGGTTTCTGATTCCTGCCCTGCTGCCGAGCCTGAATCGCCTTGCCGACTTCAGCGTGGTGAGTGAAGTCCGTCTGGCGGTCGTGCCGATTGCCGACAGCCTCGTCGCGCCGCAGCGCGCCCAGACTGTGCGTCCGCCAGATCAAGCCTCTCTACTCAAGCTCGCCGACGTGGTCGATCATGCGGACTTGCGTGGCGCGATTCTGAGACTTGCCGCACGTGGCCAGGTACAGTCGTCGACGTTTATCGGACGCGCGGATTTACCCGAAGACGGGTCTCGCAAATGAGATCGGATACGTCTCCCGCTCGCTCTCGAATGTACCGATCTCCCAGGCCCGCGGGTTCGCCAATACGCGCCTGAGCAACGCGTTCGTCGACGCGTGGCCCGATTTGTGGCCCGAGAATGCGCCCAACACACTGTGACCCAATAGGTACAGGTCGCCGATCGCGTCGAGAATTCCGTGTTTGACGAACTCGTCCTCGTGACGCAGACCTTCCGCATTGAGGATGCAGGCGAAGGTTCGCGCACGACTCACTTCCTTGAGAAACGTGGTGCTCGAAAAGTCGATGACCGTCGTCTTCTTGTGCTCGCGAAACATCGGATGGTCGTACAGCGTGTACTCGACGCGAAAACCGTCGTACGGCGAGAGTCGCACTTCGGTGTCTGCGTGGGTATGGACCGTCTCCTCGAGAATCCGAATGAACTTCTTCGGCGCGGCCTGATCGACGATGCCAGCTGCTTCCAACATGAACACGAACGGCGCGGCGCTACCGTCCATGATCGGCAGCTCTTCCGCATCGACATCGACGCATGCATTGTCGATGCCGAGACCCGCGAATGCCGCCATCAAGTGCTCGACGCCCGAAATCCGCACGTGGCCCGCGGCGAGAGTCGTTGTCCGAGTCGAGTCACCGAAGTACCTCACCAACGCGGGAATCGCCACCGGCGGTTCGAGGTCGACGCGTCTGAACACGATGCCCGCATCCACCACCGCCGGCCGCAGCGTGACGATGACTTTCTCTCCGGAGAACATGCCAATCCCGGTGGCCCGGATCGTGTGTTTCAACGTGCGCTGAAAAATCGTCGACATCGGGCGTGGCCCCTCAATCCGCCTGTCTACGCAGAAACGCGGGTATGTCGAGGTAATCGAGGTCCCGTGCTTCGCTGGTATCCACTGAACGTTCGTGATGCCGCGCAGCTTGCTGTCGCATCACCGTCGGCCGGTCCAGCTTGGAGTAGTCGATGTCCGAGCCGATCGCGCGCGCCGCGGCTTTGTCGACCGACACTTTCTGGCGACTGACGCCGCCGAGACCGGTGGCAACCACCGTCACCTTCAACTCGTCTTTCATCTCAGCGTCGATCACAGTGCCAATCACCACCGTCGCCTGCTCGGACGCAAACTCATCGATGATCTCACCGACGTCGGCGAACTCGCCGATAGTCAGGTCCGGACCCGCGGTGACGTTCACCAGAATCCCGCGTGCACCGTGCAGATCGATGTCCTCGAGCAGCGGGCTGCGAATCGCCGACTCGGCTGCGTCGCGCGCGCGGTTCTCGCCCTTCGCTCGGCCAGTGCCCATCATCGCCATGCCCATCTCCGACATCACCGTTCGCACATCCGCGAAGTCGACGTTGATCATGCCGGGGCGGATGATCAGGTCAGCGATCCCCTGCACGGCGCCGAGCAATACGTCATTGGCCGCAGCGAAGGCCGCGAGCATGCTCGTGCGTTCGCCGAGCACGGCGAGCAGTTTTTCGTTGGGAATGGTGATCAGCGAATCGACGAACCGCGACAGCTGCGCGATTCCGGCCTCGGCGGCCTCCATCCGCTTCTCGAAGCGAAACGGTTTTGTGACGACCGCAACCGTCAGAATTTCGAGTTCGCGCGCAATCTCGGCAACCACGGGCGCAGCGCCGGTTCCGGTACCGCCCCCCATGCCCGCCGTTATGAAGACCATGTCGGCGCCGGAGAGCACTTCGGCGATGCGATCACGGTCTTCGAGCGCGGCCTGCCGCCCGATCTCCGGATTGGCCCCGGCCCCCAAGCCTTTCGTGAAGGCGCCACCGATCTGCAACGTGGTTTTTGCGTCGAGACTCTTCAATGCCTGCGCATCGGTGTTCGCCGCGATGAAATCCACCCCTCCAATTCCCCGGCTGAGCATGTGCTGTATCGCGTTGCCACCACCGCCACCGACGCCGATGACTTTGATGATCGCGCTCTGCGGGCCGCTGTCGACGAGTTCAAACATTTTCTTTTCTCCTCATCCCTAAGGTGTTCTGTCAGAAATTATCGCTAACCCAGGTCTTCCACCGTTTCATCGCGCCGGACGATCGGCTCTTGCCACGACTTCGCGCCTCCTCTTCACGTTGCTTGCCATACAGCAGAAGTCCGACGCCGGTCGCGTAGATCGGATTCCTGACGATGTCCTTCAATCCGGTCACATGCTTCGGTGCACCAAGACTCACCGGCATGTGGAATATCTCTTCGGCGAGCTCGATGACCCCTTCCATTTTCGACGAGCCGCCGGTCAGCACGATTCCTGCAGCGATCAGATCTTCATACCCACTGCGCCTCAATTCCGCCTGAACGAGTGTGAAAAGCTCGTCGTAGCGCGGCTCCACGACTTCCGCCAACGCCTGCCGCGACAACTCCTTCGGCGGTTTGTCACCCACGCCAGGCACCTTGATCGTTTCGTTGGCGCCGGCCAGCTGCGTGAGCGCGCACGCATACTTGATCTTGATCTCTTCGGCGTTCTGGGTTGGCGTGCGCAGCGCCATTGCAATGTCGTTGGTGACCTGATCACCGGCGATCGGAATCACTGCAGTGTGGCGTATCGCACCTTCGGTGAAGATGGCGATGTCCGTCGTCCCGCCGCCGATATCGACGAGACACACGCCGAGTTCGCGTTCATCGTCCGAGAGAACCGCATAGCTCGATGCGAGCTGTTCGAGGATGATGTCCTTCACCTTCAGGCCGCAGCGTTCGATACACTTTTCGACGTTCTGCGCCGCGTTGACCGCGCACGTCACGAGGTGAACCTTCGCCTCCAGGCGCACGCCCGACATTCCCAGCGGCTCCCGCACGCCCTCCTGGTTATCCACGAGATATTCCTGCGGCAGGATGTGCAGCACCTTCTGATCCGCGGGAATCGCGACGGCCTGCGCCGCATCGATGACGCGCTCGATGTCCTGTTGAAATACCTCGCGGTCGCGAATCGCCACGATCCCGTGCGAATTGAGGCTGCGGACGTGACTGCCGGCGATGCCGGCGTACACCTCGTCGATGTGGCAGCCCGCCATCAGTTCGGCTTCTTCGATCGCCCGCTGGATCGACTGCACGGTCGATTCGATGTTCACCACCACGCCTTTCTTCAATCCCCTAGATCGATGCGATCCGATTCCAATGATTTCGATGTCGCCGTCGGCGGTGATTTCGCCCACGATCGCGGCCACTTTGCTCGTACCGATGTCGAGGCCAACGATGAGTCGACGCCCGCTATCCGATGCCATTTAGGGAACTACTCCGATCGTGTGAGGCACCGACGCCAATTGCAGTCCGCTGGCTCCGTCACGCCAGGTCACCGCCACGCCATTCCGGTACCGCGCGTCGATACGCTCGACGAAATCAACCCGATCTTTGATTACATTGCGGTAGACGCGATCGAAACGCCCGACCCTCTCGAGCAGTTGTTCGTGCCCGAGCGACACCATCAGATCGTTGGTGAATTTCACCTGCCACTCACCGATCTCGTTCTCTTCGATCGCTGCAATCTTCAATTGCGTGTCGGACAGCACCTCACCAAGCGTCTGGAAAATTCGCATTGCCCTGGCTCCGCTTGCGTGCGCGCAGGTGATGAGCGGCAATGCCGCATCGGGCGTTCCGGCAACGTCGATGACGTCGCCGGCACTATTGAGCACGCCACCCGCGCCCCATCGAGCTGCGATTGGGTCCTTAGTGACCGAGACCTCGACGCTGCCCGGCCACACCCGTCGAGCGCGCACCTCGCGCGTCCAAGACAACGCGGTCACGTCGTCGATGACATCATCAAGACTCACGCCGAGGAGCCCACCATTGAGTCGCTGCAACACCGCCGCTTTGACCTGCGCGCGCTCGGCGTCGCTGAGATCACCGCTGATCCGGACGATCTGGACGGAGTCGTTCATTGCGAACAGCAACAAAAGCCACGCCGACACGACCGCGAACAACAACGCGCCCGCAAAACCGCGCCGAAGCCCCGACATACCCTCGCTAACCTTCATTGTCGCCCCGCAGTCGCTTCGACAATTGGTTGACGTTGCCTGCGCCTTGCACCAGGACGACGTCGCCGTCTTCCAGAATCTGCGGCAGCAGCTCGTGAGCCTCCATCGTATCGGCGGCGTAGATCGGGTTGATCAGGCCGCGCTCACGAATGCCATGACTGAGCGCATGACTGTCGGCGCCGGCGAGATAGTCTTCACCGGCGCTATACACTTCGAGCAGTACGAGTTTGTCGACGGTCGAGAGCACCTTCGTGAACTCGTCGTAGAGATCGTGCGTGCGCGTGTACCGATGCGGCTGATAGACCATGACGAGACGTCGATCGGGCCACACCTTGCGCGCGGTCTCGATCACCATCGCCACCTCGGTCGGATGATGTCCGTAATCATCGACCACGCTGACGGTCTTGTTGGCGACGCGAACGCCGTTCGCAACGTCGAAGCGGCGCCCGACTCCAGAAAACGCCTCGAGACCCGCGAGGATCGCAGCGTCCGAAACACCCTCTTCGGTGGCGACCGTTATTGCGGCGAGCGCGTTGAGAACGTTGTGTGCACCGGGCAGATTCATGACGACATCGAGCGGCGCGTGCCCCGCGGGCCGCTCCGCGCGAAATTTCCACGCGAGACCACGAACCTCTACTCGAGTGGCACGGAAGTCGGCGTCATCTGCGGTGCCGTAGGTCAACATCGGGCGCGACACCGCGTCGAGAATTGCGCGCACGTGCGGATCGTCGATGCACAGCACCGCGACACCATAGAACGGCAGGCGGTGTACGAACTCGACGAACGTCTGCGACAACTTGAGAAAGTCGCCGCCATACGTTCGCAGGTGATCGCGATCGATATTCGTCACGACCGCGACCATCGGCTGCAGATGCAGAAACGACGCGTCGCTTTCGTCCGCTTCGGCAATCAGGTAGCGGCTCGCACCCAACTGCGCGTTGCTGCCGGTACTGTTCAGCAGTCCCCCGATGACGAACGTGGGATCCAGATCGGCCGCCTTGAATATCGCGGTAATGAGGCTGGTCGTCGTCGTCTTTCCGTGCGTTCCCGCAACCGCAATGCCGTGCCGGTAACGCATCAGTTCTCCGAGCATCTCGGCTCGAGCAACGACCGGAATCCGCGCAGCGTGTGCTGCGACCACTTCCACGTTGTCGCCGCCGACCGCGCTCGACACGACGACGACGTCGGCGCCGCTCACGTTGTCGGCGCAGTGCCCCAGCGCCACGCTGGCGCCGAGTTGGACAAGGCGATTGACCGTCGCGGAGCGTGCGATGTCCGATCCGGAAATTCGATATCCCTGGTTCAACAACACTTCGGCGATGCCGCACATGCCCGACCCACCGATCCCAACGAAATGGATCTGGCGCACGCGACGCATCTCAGGCACCCGCGCGATCACTTACGCGCCCTCCCGTGCTCGAGTTGCACGCGCAACACAACGCCGACCAACGCACAGCAGACAATCAGACTGTTGCCGCCATAGGAAATGAACGGCAACGTCAGCCCTTTCGTCGGCAGGGTTCCAGTATTCACCCCGACGTTGATCACGCACTGCAAGCCGAGCAGCAGCCCTGCGCCGTAGGCGACGTATCCGGCGAACAGGCGGCCATCGTCGATCGCGCTGCGCGCAATGCGAAATATCCGCAGCACCAACGCAATCAGCAGCGCGAGCACGACGAGCGCGCCGACCAAACCCAACTCCTCGACGACGACCGCAAAAATGAAGTCGTTGTGCGCTTCCGGGAGGTACAGGAGCTTCTGCACACCCTCGCCGAGGCCGAGCCCGAACCAGTCCCCGCGGCCAAACGCGATCAGCGCCTGCGTCAACTGGTAGCCGCTGCCGTATGCAACCGACCACGGATCGAGAAACGTGACCAAGCGCTGCAATCGGTAGGGCTGCAATACCGACAACAGCGCAAGCGACAGCCCCACGACCAGCACGATCAGCAGAAAGTGGCGCAATCTCGCACCGGCCAGGAACAGCACGCCGCCGGTCACCGCAACCAACACCACGACCGAACCAAAATCCGGCTCCAGCAGCAGCATGGCGCACAGAACACCGACGAACACCAACGGCCGCACTAAGGCGATGGGATCCTGGATGAGCGCCGTCTGGTTTCGGGCCAGATAACCCGCGAGGTAGATCACCAGGGCGAACTTGGCAACTTCGGCCGCCTGCACCGAGATCGGTCCCAAGCCGATCCAGCGGCGACTGCCATTGACCATGTGGCCGATTCCGGGCAGCAGCACGAGCAACGCCAGTACCAACGCTACGACGAACAACGGGCGGTGAATCGCCTGCCATGCCCGCAGAGGGACGACTACGCAGACGCCCAGCGCGACCGCGCCGAGCAACAGATAGGCACCATGCCGAACAACAAAGCGCGCCGGCGCACCGAGCGCGACCCCCAATGGGAACGACGCTGAGGCGACCATCACGAATCCGACCGTCACCGCGGCGAGCCAGAGCACGATCAACGTGTAGTCCCACTCGCGGCTCACCTAGCGCAGCTCCCGCACACAGGTTTCGAATTCGCGTCCGCGCGCTTCGAAATTCGCGAACATATCGAGGCTCGCGCACGCCGGTGACAAGAGCACGAGATCGCCGGAACGCGCGAGCGATCGTGCCAACGCAACGGCATCGGGCAGCGAGCGGACCCGGTGCAGCGGCGCCGCGTCCGCAACCGCGGTTTCGACCGCTGCCGCGTCCTTTCCCAACGTGACGACATCGTGCACGTAGCGCGCTACCGGATCGCGCAACGGCGACAAATCAGCGTTCTTCGCATCACCTCCGGCAATCAGCACAATGTGCCTGCGCGCTTCGCCGAGGCCCTCGAGCGCGGCGAGGCAAGCCCCGACGTTGGTCGCTTTCGAATCGTTGATGAACGTAATGCCCGCGACGACCGCGACTGTCTGACACCGATGGGCCAGGCCCTTGAAACCCCGCAGCGTCTCGTTCCATCGCGCCGCATCGCCACGGACCGCGCGGGCGAGTGCCATCGCGGCCAACGCATTGAATTCGTTGTGACGGCCGCGGATTCCCAATTCTTCGACCGGAATCAGCGGTTGATCCCCGACGGCGAGGTACCGTTTCCCGCCTTGCTCTACGATCCCCCAACAGTCGCTCGAAGGCGTATCCAGTCCGATCGATTCGGAACGTCCGACGGCGGTGCGCGGCACGGTCATCGGGTCGGCTCGGTTGTAGATCGCGACGTCGCAGTGGTCGAAGATGCGTTGCTTGCTCGCGGCGTAGCTCGCGACATCGGCATAACGATCGAGATGATCCGGCGTGACGTTCAGGTTCGCCGCGACCGTGAACCGGCCCGCATTCAGGCGCTCGAGTTGGAAGCTCGACAGTTCGAGCACGTAGGCATCGCGGTCGGCCGCCAGCAGGTCCAACGCGGCGTGGCCTAAGTTGCCGCCGACGCCGACATCAAGCCCCGCGCGGGTGAGCAATTCACCGGTCAATGCCGTGACGGTGCTCTTGCCGTTTGTACCGGTGATGCCGACGATCGGAGCGGCCGCATGTTCGAGAAAGAGTTCGATATCGCTGATCAATGCGACCCCGCGTTCGCGCGCTTGCGCGAGCAGGCAGTGGGACGTTCGCAATCCGGGGCTGACGACGATCCGGTCGGCGTCCGCAAAATCCTCCGGCGTCGGTGCGCCGAAGATCAATGACACAGCTGGGTACAACGATCGTGCCGATTCGGCGAACGGCGGTGTGCGGCGCGTATCGACGACGGTCAGCCGATCCGTGCCGTACAGAAATCGCAAGCACGAATAGCCCGTGATACCGAGGCCAAAGATCACCGTGTGGCGTTGCCCGGCTGTCATTGTTGTAGCACGCGTTGGACAACGTCGAGGTCACGAAACGCAATGCGTCGACCGGCGATCTCCTGATACGCCTCGTGTCCCTTGCCGGCAACAAGAACGACGTCGTTCGGACGCGCGCTTGCGATTGCCCGCTCGATCGCGGTCGCACGATCGAGTTCGACATCGTGGGCGATGCTCCCCACAAATCCGGCCACGATGTTCGCCGCAATGTCGGCCGGATCCTCCGACCTCGGATTGTCGCTCGTTACCCATGCGTGGTCGGCGGCGGCCTCGACGACGCGCGCCATCAACGCGCGCTTGCCGCGATCGCGGTCGCCACCGCAACCAAACACGCAGATCACGTCGCCGCTGGCGTGGCGCCGCAGCGCCGCAAGTGCCTTTGCGAGCGCATCGGGCGTGTGGGCGAAGTCGATCACGACCAGTGGCTTCCCGGCCGCTCGCACGAACTGCATGCGCCCCGCCGGCGCCGTCAGTCGCAAACCTGCGTCGATCACCGCATCGAGCGGCGCACCGGCCAGACACGCCGCCGCGGTCGCCGCTGCGAAATTCGCAACATTGAATTCGCCGAACAGTGGCAGGCGGAACGCTCGACGGCCCCACGGCGTATCGAGATTTCCGCTGATGCCGGCATCATCGAACACCAGCGCCGACCAACTGAGTTCCGCGTCCGTCGTGCTACCAAATCGCAGCAGATCGATCGAGCGACGCGCTTCGCGATGGATGATGCGACCCTGGGGGTCGTCCCAGTTGACCACGCCGCCGCGCAACGTCGGCCAATCGAACAATCGCCGTTTTGCGGCCGCGTAGTTGGCCATCGTCCCGTGGTAATCGAGATGATCGCGTGTCAGGTTCGTGAAGACAGCGATGGCGTATTCGACATCGACGACACGATGTTGATCCAGCGCGTGCGAACTCACCTCCATCGCGACCCATTGCGCGCCGCGCGACACAAGATTCGCCAACCGGTGCTGGACGGCGACCGCGTCCTCCGTCGTGAGATCAGCCGCGCAGTTGTGCCCGGCGAATCCCCAACCGAGCGTACCGCCGTAGCCGGCCGGCCGACCCGCGGCGCTCAACAGCGCCGCCGTGAAATGCGTCACCGATGTCTTGCCATTCGTCCCGGTGACACCGACGCAGCCGAGCGAGCGGCTCGGGTAATCGTAAAATCGTGCCGCGATGCGCCCCGCGGCACGGCGCGGGTCGGGCGCCTTGACCGTCGTGACTCCGGTTGTGCGCACAGCGTGTTCGACGAGCACCGCGACGGCGCCGCGCGCGACGGCCGCATCGACGAAATCGTGACCATCGTGAGCGGCGCCTTTGATCGCGACGAACAGGTCGCCCGAGCGTACCTTTCGGGAATCCGTCGCAACGCCAGTAATCCAGACCTCGTTGGCGTCACCAAGCACGACGGCATCGTCGCCAACACACTCACTGAGGCGCTTGCGCCGAAGTTGCAACGAATCCGTCACGATGCCGCTTCCGGTTCGACGTTCAGTACGCGTAGCGCGCGCGCAACCACGCGGGCGAACACCGGACCCGCAACGTCGCCGCCGCCGAACTTGTCTCCCTGCGGCTCATCGATGACGACGATCACCACGACGCGGGGATCGATCGCGGGCGCGAGCCCCGCAAAAAAAGCGACATGACGTTCATCGTCATAGCCGTTTGGACCGACCTTGCGCGCCGTGCCCGTCTTGCCGGCGATGTGGTAGCCCGCGACACGCGCCTTGGGCGCGGTGCCGTGCACCGAGTCGACGCCTTGCATCATGCGCACGATCGACGCAACGATCTCCGGCTCGAACATGCGTTCTCCTTGCGGCGGCGTCTCGCGCCTGAGGATCGAGATCGGCAATCGAATGCCGCCGGTCGCCAACATCAGATACGCGTGTGCCAACTGCAGCGGCGTCACCGTCAGACCGTATCCATAAGCCAACGTCGCGCGCACGATCGGGTTCTTCAGCTGTGATTCCGGAACCCGCCCGTTGGCTTCACCGGGCAAGCCACAACTGGTCAGGTCCGCGAATCCCGCGCGCATGAACGTGTCGAATACCATCCGCTCATCGAGCGCAAGGGCGAGTTTTGCGATACCCACTTGGCTCGACCGCGCCAACACATCGCCGAGCGACAGCTTTCCCCGATTGCTCGGATCCTGCACGAGCAGGCGGCCGACGCGCATGTAACCCGGACTGGTGTCGATGACCGAGTCTTCAGCGAAACGACCTGATTCGAGCGCCGCCAGCACGGTCAGTGGTTTCACGGTGGAGCCAGGCTCATAGAGGTCTGTAATGGCGCGGTTGCGTCTGGCGTCGGGCGCCACCCGAGTCAACTCGTTGGGGTTGAACGATGGCTCATTCGCGAGCGCCAGGATTTCACCGGTGCGGGCGTCCAGCATCACAACGGTGCCCGACTTCGCATCGTGCTCGACGATCGCGGATCTGAGTTCGCGATACGCGAAGAATTGCAGTCGCAGATCGAGGCTGAGCGCGAGATCGCGGCCAAACTGCGGTGCGGTCAGATACTCCACATCCTTCACCGCTTCACCGCGCCGATCCCTGAGCACAAGTTTGCGGCCCTGAATACTCTTCAATTCCCGGTCGAACGCGAGTTCCGCGCCTTCCTGACCCTGGTCGTCGACGTTCGTGATGCCCACGACGTGGGCCGTGGTCTCCCCGGCCGGATAGTAGCGCCGGTATTCGCGTTCGAAGTGCACGCCGTCGATGTGCAGCTCCGCCACGGAAGTCGCGATCTGCGGCGAGACGCGGCGCTTGACGAACATGAATTCATGGCGGGCGTACCGGGCGATCTTGGCCGCGAGTTGCGTGCGGTCCATGCCTACCGCGCGCGCGAGATTCGCGACCTCCACCGGACTCAGCTGACCTTGCGTCGGATCGAGCCAGATCGACACGACGGGCGTGCTGACCGCGAGCGGCTCACCGTTGCGGTCGAAAATGATGCCCCGGTTCGCGGGCAGCGTCTCGAAACGCAACGATCGCGCATCACCCTGCCCCTGCAGGAACGCCCGCTGGTCGACGTTGAGATAGACCATGCGTGCGGACAAACCCAGCGCCATCGCAATGAACACGCCAACGACCGTCAGATGGCGCCAGCGACTCAAGGCGCCACCCGTTCGACGAGTTCCGGAAAACGCATCGCCAATTGGCGCGCGGCGACTTCATCGACATTGCGATAGGACGACAGCGTCGCGCGCTCGATCAGCAGACGGCTGTATTGCGCGAGTAGCGCATCCTGCGCGCGTTGGTTCTGCTCCAGCGCAACGAATCGGCCACGCACATCGGAGGCGATCGAGGCGATCCAGACACCCGAAATCGCGATGCCGACATAAGTCACACCCGCGGCGACGAGCCAATGCAGTGACGGCCGCCGCAACATCGCCTTGAGTCGGCGCGTCATGCTGCTTTTTCCAGAACGCGCAACAGCGCGCTGCGGGCGCGCGGATTCTCCGTAACTTCGGCGGGATCCGCGCGTCGCGCGCGTCCGATCAGATGTGCTGCGGCGATCGCGCGTCCGGTTACCGGCAGTCGTCGCGGCAGCTGTGCGCCTTCCGACCACGCGCGGAACATGCGTTTAACGATGCGATCTTCGAGGCTGTGAAAGGTCAGAACGGCGATGCGTCCACCAGGACGTATCAGCGCGAACGCAGCCTCGATTCCCAGGCGCACTTCGTCGAGTTCGTCGTTGAGATGGATGCGGATGGCTTGAAAGACGCGAGTCGCTGCGTGTTTGTGCGGATCGGGCCGCGGCTGCGCGCGCGCGACCAACGCGGCGAGATCTGCCGTGCGCAGGATCGGCGCTTCCGCCCGACGCTCGACAATCGCGCGCGCAATCCGCCGTGCGTATCGCTCCTCGCCGAATTCGAAGAACACAGCGGTAAGTTCGGCTTCGCTGGCGGCGTTGATCCACTGCGATGCCGGAATTCCCGCGGTCGGATCCATGCGCATGTCGAGCGGCCCATCAGCACGGAAACTCATACCGCGTTCCGGGTCGTCGAGCTGCGGCGACGACACGCCCAGATCGATCAGCACGCCAACAATTTCACTGAGTTGGACTTCGTGCGCCAGCTTCACCATATCGCTCATTCGGCCGTGGCGAACGAACACCCGAGCGTCGTCGTTGGCGAGAGCCTGGGCGAATTCAACCGCAGTCGGATCGCGGTCGATCGCGAGAACGCGCGCGGTCGGCGACAAGGAGCGCAACAGCGCGCGCGTATGGCCGCCGCGCCCGAAGGTTGCATCGACGTAGTTTCCGTCCGGGTCGGTACGCAGCGCTTCGATGACCGCGTCGACGAGGATCGGTCGATGCGTGTTCAAGGTGTCAGACCGAGAGGCCAGTGAAGTCATCGCCGTCATCGACGACGTCACCGGATCTTTCGACGAGCCACTGCGACAGCCGCGGTTGCCACAGCTCCTCGCTCCAGATTTCGACCTTGTTGCCTTGGCCCAGCAGCACGAGCTTCTTTGCCATTCCGGCGAATTCGCGCAGCTTCGGCGGCAGCAACACGCGACCGTTGGTATCGAGTTCGACATCGGTTGCGTGGCCGATCAACAAACGCTGCAGCACACGCGCTGAACGCTTCATGTTCGACAGTGCTTCGAGGCGGGCTTGAACCGCTTCCCATTCGCGCAGCGGGTATAGCAGCAGACAGCGTTCGCGCGAGTCGATCGTGACGACCAGACGGCCGTCGCCGTCGGGCAAAGCCTCCCGATGGCGCAATGGCAGTGCCATCCGTCCCTTGGCATCGAGATTGACGCTCGTGATTCCCCGAAACATGGACTTTCAACCCGTTGGGGACCGTTCGGCGGCGACAGCACACCCCTGCCACCCGACGTGACCGGATCTGCACTACCCGCCCCACGGTCCCACAATTACCCACAATTTCCCAGCACTTGACACTATAGATGCGGCCGAAGCGGTGTCAAGACGGACCCTGACGCAACGAAGGTCATCTACCGCCACTGCGGTCATCGCAGTGCGATTAGCGAGTGATCACGAGGGACTTAAAGCAGGGCTTCCATTGACAAGGTTTCGAAAGCTCGAAACGACATTAGCCATTAGACTGATTTGGAATTTATCAGCGCGTCACATAGCTGGAAATAAAATAACGAGTCGGCCGATAAGCCGGGTTCTGTCTCGAGCAGTCATTCATCTGGGGTGCGCGTCACCGAGCACCTCTAGCGGCCTACCCGGACCCGGTGCGGACGACACCATTGGATCCCTATTTGGCCTTGCTCCGGGTGGGGTTTACCTAGCCGCGTCGTGTTACCACTGCGCGCGGTGCGCTCTTACCGCACCGTTTCACCCTTACCGCCCGACGATCGTGATCGTCAGGGTTGGCGGTCTACTCTCTGTTGCACTTTCCGTGAGCTCGCGCCCCCCAGGCGTTACCTGGCACCCTGTCCTATGGAGCCCGGACTTTCCTCCACGCCGCGGAATATTCCGTGCGCAGCGACTGCCTGGCCGACTCGCGCGGTCAGCATATCAGCGGCTCATCGGCCGCGTTGAAGTTTCACGGCGTATGCGTACAGCTCGCTGCGCGGTTTGTGCGTGATCCGCGCGGCGATCCGCGCCGCTTGCGCGGGCGCCAACTCGGCGCACAGCGCTTGCATCAGCGTTGCAATCTCCGGCGCAGCGGCAACCGTCGGCAGCGGTGGCGCGAGCACACAGACGAACTCTCCACGCTCGAAGAATTGATCGTCGTTGAGCCGGACCAACAACTCAGCAATGGTGCCTGCCTCGATTCGTTCGTGGATTTTGGTCAACTCTTTCGCAAGCAGAACTCGACGATCGGCTTCGATGATCTCCACCAGTTCATTCAACGTATCGCGCAGTCGGCGCGCTGCCTCGAAAAAAACCACTGCAACGTGGATCGCCGCCAGTTCGGCGAGTCGCGTGCGACGCGCTGCCGAACGCGCAGGCAGGAATCCTTCGAAGAAAAATCTCTCGACAGGTAGCGATGAGACTGACAGAACCGCGGTCAACGCGCTCGCTCCGGGGATCGGCGTGACGCTCACGCCGTGCGCTCTCAAGTGGCGCACGAGTTCGTAGCCCGGGTCGCAGATCAACGGCGTACCTGCGTCGGAGATCAGCGCGACATCGTGACCTTGTTGGAGCAGTTCCAGCAATTGCGCGGAACGCGCCGCTTCGTTGTGATCGTGCATCGACAGCAGTCGGTCCGGACGCGCGCCGATATGCGCCAACAGCACTGCGCTGTGTCTGGTATCCTCGGCAGCCACAATCGCTACCGTCTTCAAGACATCGACTGCTCGCAGCGTGATGTCGTCCAGGTTTCCAATAGGCGTGGCAACGACAAACAACGTTCCGGCGGGCCGATTTTCCGACATGACGATATCCAGAATTGCGATGATGGGTTTGCCGCTGCTGGTCATTCTGACTACCCCGGCATGCCAGGTCACGCCACCGCAGCCGAAAGCGACGCCGACACCGGCCGCACATTCGCGGGACGATCCGGCCGCGCGGCAGGGCGCGCAGCCCGGTGTGTCAACCGACGTCGCACAACGCAACGCCAACGTGCTGTCCACCGCGGGAGTCGCCGAAACGCAACTGCGCTACGAGGACGCGGCGACGACGCTGATGACGTTCACGTTTTCGGCGCGCTCCGACGATCCCCAGAACGCAGCGGTCGTCGAGCGAATCTGGACCGCCGTCAATCAAACGCAGGCGCATCGAATTGCAGCACTCGCTGCGCAGAACGGCAGCGGCGACGCAACCGCGTGGTGGCAACTCGCAGACGCGTTGCAACGCAGCTTCGATTTGAACGCGGAGCGCGCAGCGATTTCGGATTGGAAACGCAACCATCGCGATCACCCCGCAGCGCGCTGGCCACCGCCCGCATTTGCGCTGATCGAGAGCGGCGTGGTGGCGCCAACGCGAGTTGCGCTGCTGTTGCCGTTGTCTGGGCCACTGGCGAATGCTGGCCAAGCCGTGCGCGATGGATTCATCGCCGCGTTCTTCCACGCGGGATCACCGGTCACGATCCGCATCTACAACACCAATGACGGCGCCGTGGTCCGTCTCTACGAACAGGCGAGCAGCGACGGCGCGCAACTCGTGATCGGCCCGTTGGACAAGTCCGGTGTCGCCGAAATCAACGCGATGCCGAATCGCCAGGTACCGGTGCTCGCACTGAACTATCTACCGTCCGGCGTTGCTGCCGGTGCCGGGCTGTTTCAATTCGGTCTCGCAATCGAGGATGAGGCTCACGCGATAGCGCGACGTATCTTTGATGACGGCTTGCGCCGCGTCGCGATCATCGAGTCCGATCTCGATTGGTCGACACGCGCGGCTGAGGCATTTCGTTGGCAATTTTCTGCGCTGGGTGGAACCGTGGCCAGCGTCGGTGTAATCGAAGACGTCCGCGCCGTCACCGATGTCGTCGGCGCCGCATTGCTCGTAGACGCCAGCACCCAACGAATGGAAGCGCTGGCCAAAACTATCGGCTCGAAGCCGGAGTTCATCGCCCGCAGTCGCTCCGATCTGGATGCGCTGGTTGCACTTACCGATCCAGGCCAGTCTCGTGCGCTCAAGTCGGCAATGGCGTTCCACTTTGCGGCGGATGTTCCGATCTACGCGACGTCGCAGGTCGTCGGTGCCGCGACGTCCGGCGCACTTGTCGAACTCGACGGCATCAGACTTACGGAACTCCCATGGCGCCTGCAGGCGAGCACGATCCGCGGAGAAGTCGAAGGGTCGTTTGCTAGCGCAAGTTCGACGCTATCGCCGCTGTACGCACTGGGCATCGATGCATTCCGACTGAGCGACAGAGCGGAACTGCTGATTCCCAGTTCGCCCGGCAGATTGCTCGGCGAAACGGGCGTGCTGAAGGTGCAGAGCTCGGGCGCGATCTCCCGCGAACCCGCCTGGGCAATCGTGAAGGGCGGCGCGCTTGTGGCAATTCCTTCGCTGGCGCTCTGATCGCGCTGCGACCCCGGCGGAGTGGGGACGTCGCGCGGAGCACGCCGCCGCTGCCTATCTCGCCCGTCGCGGATTGCGCCTCGTCGAAAAAAACTACCGCACACGCGCCGGCGAGATTGATCTCGTGATGACACACGGCTGCGAACTGGTCTTCATCGAAGTGCGACTTCGCAGCCGCAGCGACTTCGGCGACGGTGCCGCGACGGTCGATCACAACAAGCAGCGGCGATTGATTCGCGCCGCCGAATCCTTCCTGCTGCATCGAACTACAAACGATGCGCCGTGTCGGTTCGACGTGGTGTCGGTCGCCAGAACAGGCTACCGTCTGCGCATCGTATGGATACGGAACGCATTCACGCCGTGAACGCCACGTTGCAGCGCCTCTTCGTTCGGCTGTCGGTGGTCTGCATCGTCAGTGCCTGCGGCTCACTGACCGGCGATCCAGGCTCCCGCACGCCCGAGACAATCTGGGACGACCAGACTGTCGAGTTCGACGCACTGCAGAAGATCAAGGCTGCGGACCCGCAATTCGAGTCATCGCACATCGTGGTCGTGAGTCACCATGGCGTCGTGCTGCTCGCCGGTGAGGTCGGCAGCGAGGCGTTGAAGATCAAGGCGGCAGAGGTCGTTGCGGCAATGGATCACGTCGAGCGTGTTCACAACGAGCTGGAAATCAGTGGCCCGACTTCGTTGGTTGCGCGCAGCAACGATGCGTGGCTGACGACAAAGGTGAAGGCCAAACTGATTGCCCACGGTGCAATCGACGCGGATCGAATCAACGTCACGACCGAGAATAGCGTCGTCTTCCTGATGGGTACGGTGCCGCGCGAACAAGCCAGATACGCTGTCGAAGTGACTCAGAGCGTGGCTGGCGTCGCAAAGGTCGTCAAAGTGTTCGAGTACATCGACTAGCCGTCGCGACTTGCTCGCGACTCGCGCACTATTTGATGACGCGCAGATGCCCGCCGGGCGTCGGTTCCGGCGGTGCTGGCTGATCAGTGCCGGATTCCGCTTCGAACGCCATCCCTTGCCCTGTCTCCTTGGCGTAAACCGCCATTACGGCGTCGAGCGGCGCACTGATGTGGAACGAGCGGCCGCCGAAGCGGCCATCGAATTCCAGCCGCTCGTTGGTGATGCTCAGATTGCGGATCGCGGTCGGTGAGACGTTCAACACGATGCGACCGTTCTCGGCGTGGCCCGGCGGAACATCAACGCCGGCCACCGTGGTGCGGACGATCACGTAAGGACTGCAATTGTTGTCGAGGATCCACTGGTGCATCGCCCGCAACAGATACGGTCGATGCGGGGTCACTCGCGCATTTCCAGTTCGGCCTCCGTCAGGCTCTCGCGAAATGACGGCCGCTCGAACATGGACTGCATGTACTTCTGCATCGCCTTCGTCGAGCGCTCGGGCAATTTGATGTCGAGCACTTTCAGGCGCCACAGGATCGGGGCCACGCAGCAATCGACCAATGTGAATTCGTCGTTCATGAAGAACGGTCGCTCGCCAAACACCGGTGCTACGCTGATCAGGCTTTCACGCAGTTCGGTACGCGCGCGGGTGAGCACAGTCTCGCGCCCCTTACCGATCATCAGCAGATCGACGCGGTGACTCCAATCCTTCTCCATCCGATGAATGAGCAAACGACTCTGCGCGCGCGCAACCGGATAAACCGGCAACAACGGCGGATGCGGAAAGCGCTCGTCGAGGTATTCCATGATGACGGTCGACTCGTAGAGGACGAGATCGCGATCGAGCAAGGTCGGCACGCTGTTGTACGGATTGATCTCCGCGAGGTCTTCGGGCTTGTTGTCAGGATCCACATCGACGATATCGACGGTGACACCTTTCTCAGCCAGGACCATTCGCACGCGGTGACTGTAGTGATCGCGTGGATCCGAAAAAAATGTCATCGAAGATCGTCTGGTAACAACGCTCATCGTGGCGCCTCATTTGCAGGTTGTTGGCACGACCGTTCCAGCGGTCGTTCCGTACTAGAGCGAATCCGCGAGGGTTCGCATCGGAGCAATCCAATAATCAGTGGACTTCCTTGTTGTATTCGCGGCCGAGCAACGCGGTGAACACGTAGAGCACCACGAGGAACAACAATACGTAGACCCCCAATCGTTCGCGGTGGGCTCGTGCGGGCTCCCCCACGTAGTAAAGGAAGTTCGCAATGTCGTAGACCGCTTGATCGAACTCCTTCGCAGTCAGTCGCCCGGTGCCTTCGACGACGTCGATGAAGCCGCATTTTTCTTCGGTGATCGCAACGCCAGGGTTCAGCGGGTCCCGCATTTCACCCGGGTCCCGACCTACCAGTCGACCAAGTGCAGTGTTCTCTACGTGCGTGGGGACCTGACGACACGAGGGCACCGGGGTCCCTTGCAGTTCCAGCAACGCGTGCGGCATCGCGACGTTCGCAAACACCTTGTTGTTGACGCCAAACGGTCGAGCGGCGTCGACATAAAACGCCTTCAGGTAGTTGAATACCCACTCGTCACCCCGCAGCTTGGATACCAGCGTCAGGTCGGGGGGAGCCGCGCCGAACCATGCCTTGGACGCCTCAGTCGGCAATGCTGTTTCTATCAGGCTACCGATCTTCTCGCCGCCGAATATGAGGTTCGCCGTGAAGATGTCGTGCGGAATCTCGAGGTCATCGGCGGTGCGTTCATAGCGCTGGAACTGCAACGAATGGCAGCCGATGCAATAGTTGACGAATAGCCGTGCACCCCGTTGCAACGACGGCTTGTCCTGAATGTTGGGATTAAAAGGCTCCATTGGCCACTCAGCGCCTTGGGTCGAGCCATAGCCGAGTACAGGTAGCAGCAGCAATGCCAAGAACCACGTCGACTGCTTCATCGCATGGTCACCCTGTCCGGTGCCGGCTTGGTACGTTCCGCACGCGTGTACCACGGCATCAACACGAAGTACGCGTAGTACAAAATCGTGCACACCTGCGCAATGGCGGTCGCCCCCGTCGATGGGGGAATGGTGCCGAGATAACCGAGTACGAAGAAGCTGATGATGAACAGAGCCAGCATCATTTTGGAGATCCAGCCTTTGTAGCGCATCGACTTCACCGGACTGCGGTCGAGCCACGGCAGCACGGCCGGAAGCGCGATCGCGCCCCCCATCACGACGAATCCCCAGAGCTTCGCATCGAGACCCGCGAGCGGATACGTAGCGGCGCGCAACATCGCGTAGAACGGCGTGTAGTACCACACCGGCGCGATGTGCGCCGGGGTCTTCAGCGGATTGGCAGGCTCGAAGTTGGGAGCCTCGATGAAATAGCCGCCCATCTCGGGCAGATAAAACACGATCGCGCAGAACACAATGAGGAACAACACGATCCCCGGCAAATCGTGACCGATCGTGTAGTACGGATGGAATGGAATGCTATCGAGCGGCACGCCGTCCGCGCCTTTGTGCTTCTTGATCTCGACGCCGTCCGGATTGTTGGAACCGACATGGTGCAGCGCCACGATGTGCACGAACACCAGCATCACCAGTACCAGCGGCAGCGCGACGACATGCAGCGCGAAGAACCGGTTCAGCGTGACCTCGGAGACCACGTAGTCACCGCGGATCCACTCCGTCAAGTCGGGGCCGATGACCGGAATCGCGCTGAACAGCGACACGATCACTTGTGCCGCCCAGAACGACATGTTGCCCCACGGCAACAGATATCCGAAAAATCCTTCGGCCATCATCGAAACGAAGATCGCCATGCCGATCAGCCACAACAATTCACGCGGCTCGCGATACGAACCGTAGATGAGGCCGCGAAACATGTGCAGGTACACGACGATGAAAAACGCGGATGCACCGGTCGTATGGAGGTAGCGCAACAACCAGCCGAATTCGACGTCGCGCATGATGTACTCGACCGATGCGAACGCACCGTCGCCGCTCGGCACGTAGCTCATCGTCAACCAGATGCCCGTCAGGAGTTGCATCACGAGCACTACGACCGCGATCGAGCCGAAGTAGTACCAGAAGTTGAAGTTTTTCGGGGCAGCGTACTTCGACAGATGCAGTTCCCATGTCTCCGTCGCAGGAAACCTTCGGTCGACCCAGGTCATGAACGTCGCCCACATGGCGGGGAATCGCGACGGCGGCTGCTGCATTACGCGTTCTCCTCGTCGACGCCGATAACGATGACCTTGTCGCTAACGAAACTGTAAGGCGGCACGAGCAGATTGGACGGCGCCGGCACGCCCTGTTTGACACGACCCGCCAGATCGAACTTCGAACCATGACATGGACAAAAAAAGCCGCCGAGCCAGGGCGTTTCGGAAGGGTCGGGGTTCACTACCGGGAAAAACTTCGGCGAACAACCCAGATGGGTGCACAGGCCGAGGTAGACGCCGATTTCGGGCCGGCGCGAACGCCACTCGTTCTTCGCGTACGCGGGTTGCTGGTCGCGCTCGGAGTTGGGATCAGCGCGACTCCCATTCAGTTTAGGCAGCGTCTCCAGATTTTCGGGCGTGCGATACAGCACGAACACGGGCTGGCCGCGCCACGCGGGAATCGGCCCCAACATTTCACCCGGATTCAATCTGGAGAAATCGATCGTGACCGGCGCGCCGAGCGCGCGCGCTTTTGCGCTGGGATTCCAGGACTTGACGAATGGCACGGCAGCACCGATCGCACCAACCGCGCCGACGACCGAAGTGGCACCGATGAGAAAGTAGCGACGCTGTTTGTTGACCTCGTCACCGCTCATCAGCTCACTCCGTTTGATCACCCCATGACCGCCGAAAATTCTAGCACATCACCGCGCGGCGCTGAGCGTCGCAGCGACGCTCTTAAGACCATTTTTCTTAAGGGGCGACTCAATGTGGCAGCGTGAATTCCAAAGCGTCGAGCAACGAAGGAGCGCTCGATGAATGGCTACCGCTTGGAGTATTGCGGACGTTTGCGCGCCTTGCGCAGACCCACTTTTTTGCGTTCGACTTCGCGCGAGTCACGTGTCAGGAACCCTGCGCGCCGCAGCGGCTGACGCAGACTCTCGTCGTACTGCACCAAAGCGCGTGCGATGCCGTGTCGGATCGCACCGGCTTGCCCCGATCCGCCGCCGCCTTTGACAGTGACGTAGACGTTGAAGCGGTCCACAGCCTCGACGACCTGCAGCGCCTGCCGCACGACCATCCGCGCCGTCTCGCGGCCGAAATATTGATCGAGCGTGCGCTCGTTGACCGTGATTTCGCCATTGCCCGCAGTCACGAAGACGCGAGCCGTCGATGTTTTGCGTCGCCCGGTCCCGTAATGCTGTGTCATCGCCATACTTATATTTCCATCGCCTGCGGTTGTTGCGCTGCGTGCGGGTGATTGGGACCGGCATAAACCTTGAGCTTGCGGAACATCGCGCGCCCCAACGGATTGTGCGGCAGCATCCCCTTCACCGCCTTCTCAATGACCCGCTCGGGTTGTTCGGCCTGCATCCGCGCCAGCGAAATGGCCTTGATGCCGCCCGGGTAGAAGGAGTGATGGTAGTAGATCTTGTCCTTCAGCTTGTTCCCGCTGACTCGCACTTTTTCCGCGTTCACAACGATGATGAAATCACCGGTATCGACGTTCGGCGTGTACTCGGCCTTGTGCTTGCCGCGCAATCGATGCGCGATCTGCGTGGCCAGACGTCCCAGCGTACGATCGGCAGCGTCCACCACCAGCCAGGCGTGACGAACGTCCTGTGCACGAATACTCACAGTTTTCATATAGATACGCTTAGGACAGGGAAAATTGGAGGGCGCATGTTAGCCGAGCAACTGGCCATTTACAACAAATCAGGCGTGCGGCGCGTGCTCCTCAGGCGTGCGGCGCGCGCTCCTCCGCCGCGCACGCGCGCGGTCCACGGGCGCGGTCTTCATGCACGATGGGTACGCGACAGATAATCGTGCGAGCGCATCTCGAGCAGGCGGCTGCGCGTGCGTTCGAATTCGAACGCAACGCGCTGCCCGCGATAGAGCGTCTCGACCGGTGCGGCGGCAGAGACGATCAGTTTGACGTTGCGATCATAGAATTCGTCGACGAGGCTGATGAATCGTCGCGCCTGGTCTTCGCTGCGCGTGTTGAACATCGGGACGTCGCTGACCAGCACCGCGTGATATAGCCGTGCAAGCTCGATGTAGTCGTTCTGGCTGCGCGGCCCATCGCACAGCGCGGCGAAGTCGAACCAGGCGACATCGTCGGCGCAGCGGCGGCAACGGATCGGCCGTCCTTCGATCTCGAGTTCGATGTCCTCTTCCAAACTCGAACGGTTCGGCGCCAGAGCGGCGAATCGTTCCGTCATCAAAGCCTCGGCGGGCTCACCGAGTGGCGAGTAGTAAGTCTGCGCCTGTTCCAGCAAACGCAGGCGATAGTCGGTGAGGCCTTCGAGATTCAACACTTCGGTATGCCGCTCGAGCGCGTCGATCGCCGGCAGAAATCGGGCTCGCTGCAAGCCGTTCGTATACAGCGCTCGTGGCGCGACGTTCGATGTCGCAACCAGCGTCACACCGCGCTCGAACACGTAGCCCAACAGCTCCCCGAGGATCATCGCGTCGCCGATGTCGGAGACGAAAAACTCGTCGAAGCACAAAACGCGGGCCTGCTGCGCCAACTCTTCGGCAACACGTTCAAGCGGGTTGCGCTGTCCAACCAGCCGGGTCAGGTCGCCGTGCACGCGATGCATGAATCGATGGAAGTGCGTGCGCAGCTTGTCGGGAAATGGCAGACATTCGTAAAACAAGTCCATCAGGAACGTCTTGCCGCGACCGACCCCACCCCACAGGTACAGTCCCTCGACGCCTTCGCGGCGATCGCCGACGAGGCGCGCCCTCAATCGCCTCGTTAGCGATGTTTCGTCCGCCCGTGCGGCGAGCAGCCGTTCGTGTAGTGCGTTCAGCCGTGCGACCGCGTGCCGCTGTGCGGGATCGTCGATGAATCCCTTCTGCGCGAGACAGGCGGAATACTGCTCTACCGGATTCACCAACCGCAGGCCGCCAAAAAGACACTGCACTGTACTGATCGTGCAGCCGAAAACAATCGTTCCACTGTTAAGCTCGACCATCCTGGGAAGCATCGGTCCAACGTATGGCGCCGGTCATTCGTCATCTACTGCTGGCCGCGCTGATCGGCAGCCTGCTCGGCCTCGCGGCGCTCGTGTGGCTGGATAAGCCCGCGTGGCTGCACAAACCCGCGAGCACGTCGGGCTATGCGGATGCCGTGGCCGCCGCCGAACCGTCCGTCGTCAACATCTACTCGAGCAAAATCGTCCACACGCGCCTGCACCCGATATGCGAGCTACCGCGCTATCGCGACCTGTGCGACGCCGCGAACATCTCGAATCGCAGCTTGCAGAACTCGTTAGGTTCCGGCGTGATCGTGCGTGATGACGGCTACATCCTGACGAATGCGCATGTCATCGCCGACGCGGACGAAATCCTCGTGGCGTTTTACGATGGGCAGACGACGTCGGCGCAGATCATTGGTACCGATCCCGAAACCGATCTCGCGCTGATTCGTGCCGGCGCGACCGGATTGAAGCCGATCCGCGTGGGTTCGTCCGACGACGCACGCGTCGGGGATATCGTGCTCGCGATCGGCAACCCGTTTGGAATCGGCCAGACAGTGTCGATGGGCATCATCAGTGCAAAAGGTCGCTATGGATTGAGCGCCAGCCCATACGAGGATTTCCTGCAAACCGACGCGGCGATCAATCCCGGCAACTCCGGCGGCGCGCTGATCGACACCCACGGCGCACTGCTCGGAATCAACTCGCTCTTTTACAGTCGTAGCGGCGGGTCGCAAGGAATCGGCTTCGCGGTGCCGGCCAAACTCGCGCTGACGGTGCTCGAGGAGATCATCACCGAGGGACGCGTCATTCGCGGCTGGCTCGGCATCGAAGTGACCGGCAACCCGAACACGTCGCGCGGGGTCGGCCTCACGATTGCCGATGTGTTGCCCGGCAGTCCCGCGGCAATTGCCGGTGTCCAGCGCGGCGACCTGATCATCGCAATCAACGATCAGCCGGCCACGAGCGCGCGCGTCGTCACTCGACAGATCGGAGTCACCGAACCTGGCAGCGATGTCAAATTGAACCTGATACGCGACGGCGAACCCACCGAAGTTCATGCCATCGCCGGAGTGCGCCCGCCGCCGCGTTGACGTCGATGGATCGAGCTCACGCGTTGTGATCGATGCCTGTGATCCGCGCCTGTGGAGCGCGGCATGCGCTGTGAAACCCTCGCCCTCGCG
>CAYUMA010000114.1:0-4493 GCA_964445675.1 uncultured Pseudomonadales bacterium
GTTGACGCCTTTGCCGCGTTCGTACATGCGCTCGACCATCTCTTCGTACGTTGCCTTACGCTTCTCCGGATCTTCGATCGCGGCGAGTTCGTTGCGATAGCCGAGCTTGACGGCGCCTTCGAGACCCATGCCCCCGAACTCCCCCGTTGGCCACGACACCGCGAAGAACGGTGCCTTGAAGCTGCCGCCGGCCATCGCTTGTGCGCCGAGTCCGTACGACTTGCGCAGCACGATCGTGAAGAACGGCACGGTCACACTCGCGCCGGTGACGAACATTCGCGACGCGTGGCGTACCAGCGCGGTTTTTTCGATCTCGGGTCCGACCATGATGCCCGGGCAGTCGCACAGGAACAGCAGCGGGATGTCGAATGCGTCGCACAGCTGCATAAAACGCGCGGCTTTGTCGGCGCCGGGGCTGTCGATCGCGCCGGCCAGGTGCGTCGGGTTGTTCGCGATCACGCCGATCGGCCGGCCTTCGATGCGGATGAACGCGGTGACGATGCCGAGCCCGAACGCGCGTCGTATTTCGAGCATCGAGTCCGTGTCGGCGAGCGTTTCGATGACGCGGCGGACGTCGTAGATACGCAGCCGATTTTCGGGAATCGCCGCTCGCAGCAAACGTTGATCGGCGCAGGTCCAATCGCGCACCGGTCCCTGGAAGTAACTCAAGTACTTCTTCGCAACCGCCACAGCTTCGGCTTCGTCCTTGACCGGGATGTCGACGACGCCGTTGGGTACCTGCACGTGCATCGGCCCCACTTCCTCGGGCCGGAACACGCCGAGGCCGCCGCCCTCGATCATCGCCGGACCGCCGACGCCGATGTTCGAGCCAGCCGTCGCGATGACGACGTCGCAACAGCCGAGCAACACCGCGTTACCGGCAAAGCAGCGGCCCGACGTGATGCCGATCAGCGGCACGAGTCCCGACAGCGCGCCGAAGTATTGGAACGCGAGACAGTCGAGTCCCGCAACGCCGAGGCCGTCGGTGTCGCCGGGGCGACCGCCGCCGCCTTCGGTGAAGAACACGACGGGCAGCCGCGAATGTTCGGCGATTTCGAACAGCCGGTCTTTTTTGCGGTGGTTTTGCGCGCCTTGGGTACCGGCGAGCACGGTGTAGTCGTATGACAGCACCGCGCAGCGCGCGCGCGCCTCGTCGAACAGTTCGCCGTTGACGCTGCCGATACCGGCAACCATCCCGTCGGCGGGCGTTTTTTCGATGAGGTCGGCGATCGACCGCCGCCGCCGTTGGGCCGCGACGACGAGCGGGCCGTATTCGATGAACGATCCCTCGTCGATGAGATCCGCGATGTTCTCGCGCGTCGTGCGTTGGCGGGTTTTGCGGCGCCGCGCGACGGAGTCGGCCCTGCGTTCGTCGAGGCCGATGGCGTGGCGGTCCAGCACTTCGGCGAGATCGGGCCGGATCGCATCGAGATCGATCGTCGTGTCGACGTCGCGCTCGTGTTCCGCCGCATCGGTCGTCGTCAGCACAACGAGCAGTCGCCCTTCGAACACGGCATCACCTTTGGCAACCGCCAACGACTGCACGATGCCGCTCGTCGGCGCCGTGATCACGTGCTCCATCTTCATCGCTTCCATCACCAGCAGCTGCTGGCCCTTGCGCACCGCGTCGCCGGCGCCGACGTCGATCGCGATGATGGTGCCCTGCAGCGGTGCGCGCAGAACGACACTGCCGTCGGGAACGGCTTCGTCGATCGGCGCGGCCACGGTGGTGGCCTCGGATTTTCCGTGCGTCAACACGGCGAGCGGGTCGTGGGTGTCGATGCGCGCGCCGGCGAGGCCCGATCCCGTGCGGCTGTCGGCTGAAGGGAAAACGCGCTGCGGCAAGTCGGTCGCCGCGCGCGCGAGCGCTGCGACGTGCTGCTCAACGAAGCGCGTCGAGATGCGGTTGCCGATGACGTCGGGATGTCCCAGCAGCGCGCGCAGGAACGCAATGTTGGTCGCGACACCGGTGATCGTGAACTCACCTAACCGCCGGCGCGCGCGCGCGAGCACGTCGGTGAAGTCGGCCGAAGGACTGTGCACGATCACTTTGGCGAGCAAGGAATCGTAGTTGCCGCTCGTCGCATAACCCGCGTAGCCGAACGTGTCGACGCGCACGCCGGGTCCGCTCGGTGGCTCGAATGCGACGAGCGTGCCGCCGGCCGGCCTCGCGTCACCCGCTTCCGTCATCGTTTCCATGTTGACGCGCGCTTGCAGTGCAAAGCCGCGCGGCACCGGTGGCGCGTCGCGCGACAGCGCAAGCTCCGCGAGCGTGCGTCCCTCGGCGATGCGGATCTGCGTGTGCACGAGATCGACGCCGGTCACGGCCTCGGTGACGGTGTGTTCGACCTGCAGCCGCGGATTGGCTTCGATGAAGACCACGCGCGGTGAACGACCGCTGGCGCGATCGACGAGAAACTCGAGCGTGCCGAGGCTCTTGTAGTGGGCCGCATCGGCGATGCGCAGCGCCGCGTCGATCAGCGTCGCGCGCAGCGCAGCCGACAACGATGGGCTCGGCGCGATTTCGATCAGCTTCTGGTGGCGGCGCTGCAGCGTGCATTCGCGCTCCCCGAGATGCGTCACCGCATGCCCGTCGCCGATGATCTGCACTTCGATGTGGCGCGCGTCGGTGAGCAGTTCCTCGGCATAGAGTCGTGCGTCGCCGAAGGAGGCTCGTGCCTCGGACGCGCAGCGCGCGAACGCATCGGCGACGTCGGCGCGCGCGGTGACGACGCGCATACCGCGGCCGCCGCCGCCGGCGACAGCCTTGATCACGATCGCGCCACTTGGGACCGCGTCGAAAAAATGCCGCGCTCCGGCTGCATCGATTGCGGCGGACGTGCCTGCGGGCACCGCGACGCCACAACGCCCTGCGAACTCGCGCGCGCGCAGCTTGTCGCCGAACAGTTCGAGCGTCGCCGCGTCCGGGCCGATGAACGTGATGCCGGCAGCGGCGAGTGCCGCGGGGAAGCGCGGATTCTCCGCGAGAAAACCGTAACCCGGATGCACCGCGTCGCAGCCATGCGTTCGCGCAGCATCGATCAGCGCATCGATGTCGAGGTATGCCGCAACGCCGGTTCCGGCGAGTGCGCAGGCGTCGTCGCCGCGCGTGACGTGCAGACAGCGCGCATCGTCGACGGCGTAGACCGCGGTCGTCGCAATGCCGAGTTCTTCGGCCGCGCGCATGATGCGGATGGCGATTTCGCCGCGATTGGCGACGAGGATGCGGCGAATGCTCATAGCTTGACGGCCCTTGTGAACGCGCCGGGAAATATACAAGTTGGCGTCGCCTGATACGATGCCGAGCCATGGACAAGGACCGTTCGTTCGCTCCGCGTATCGCGGGACTCGTGGCGCTGCTGTTGCTCGCCGGTTGCGCGACGCGAGCACCGGCGCCATCGCCGTATGGCATACGCGCAGCGGCGGTGGCGCAGCAGATGGTCGGCGTGCAGTACCGTTATGGCGGCGCGTCCCCGAAAGGTTTCGACTGCAGCGGCCTTGCGTACTACGCGTATCAACGCGTGGGGCTCGCGATCCCGCGGGAGTCGTCGGCGCAGCTGCGCGGCGCGCGGTCGATCGATTTGAAGCACGCGGCGGCGGGCGATCTGCTGTTCTTCAAGACCGACTGGAATCGCCGCCACGTTGCGGTTTATCTGGGCGACGGGCGCTTCGTGCACGCGCCCAAACGTGGCAAGCCCGTCTCGATCGGTTCACTCGACGACGGTTATTTCCTGCCGCGATTGATTGGAGTGGGGCGGTTCGACGGCTAGCGAATCGCGATCGGGAGGGATCTCCCCTCCCGACCGCGATGGTCGTGTCGATCCGCTCCCACTAAGGCGCTTCTCCTGCGACCATCCATGAAAAACCATCGTCGAGCACGGGACGATTGCCGTTGTTGACCATTACCACGGTCGGATCGCAGTAGCGCAGATACAGCGCGACGCGCGGTGTATCCGTGCGATTGGGCATCGATCGATGCAGCAGCGATCCCCCGAACAACAGCGCATCGCCGCGTTGCATCGGCACCGCAACGCCGGGCTCATCGATGTTCACGCCGCGCAAGCCGCGGATTTCCGTATGCGCGCGCAGGCCACCGCGCTCCGATCCCGGCAATACCCACAAACAGCCGTTGTCCGGCGTGCAGTCGTCGAGCGCGATCCAGACGGTCAGATCGAGGGGCGGTTCGAGTTGCCCGTAGCCGTTGTCCTGATGCCACGGGATATCGGTGCGGTCGCGCGCGTCGGCGTATTTGATGATGAACTGCTGATGCGTGAAGCAGACGTTGGGGCCGAGCAGTGCGACCGCGAACGCGATCTGCGGGCCGCGCGTGACAAATTCTCGCAGCAGCGACGAGCGATGAATCAACTGCGTATCGACGGCAAGACCACTGCGGCGGGCCGCGAATCGAAACGCTTCGGCGCGTAACTGAGCGCAGGCGTCGGCGTCGATCAGACCCGCAACGTGGGAATAGCCGTCGGCGCGGTGACGCGTGG
>CAYUMA010000115.1:0-3509 GCA_964445675.1 uncultured Pseudomonadales bacterium
CTGAAATCCAATGATTGTGCCTGGCGGAATCCGAGCGGCGGCTGGACGCTATCGAGACGGACCGGTATCAGCTTGTGGTCGTCGCGCGCTTGCTGCGCCTCGTCGCGTACCCACCCCGACTCGAGGGAGGCTTTCGACCAGAGCACGATGACGACTTTGGCTGCGTCAAGCTGACGCGCGATTTCGGGCGCGAAGTCCACGCCGCCGCGAATATGACTGTCCCACCAGACCGAAAAGCCCGCACCTTCGAGCCCGCGCGAGAGCTTCTCCGCGATGGCGCGGTCTTCGCTGACGTAGGACACGAACACATCGGCCACGGCTCGGCTCCGGATGTGGGCACGATTGGACGCGGGTAGCAACGACGGACTGTCCCCCCTTCGGGTCCGCGCAGCAACGTGAATCGCGACGTCAACCGATTCCCCTGCTCGTCAGTCTGCTTCGACCGGCTGGGTTACGCTGGTGCGACGTCCGGTTCAATTCTGCCCCTGGCCATCATGTGGGATAACGGCGTCACAGCGACTCCTAACCACTTGTCCCGCGATATAGTGAGTCCTCTCGGAGGACACCATGCTCGACGTTGACGATCTCAAACGCCGCTTTCTCGATCTCGAATTCGACAGTAAGGACTTCGTCATCGACCCGGATGCCGCGTTCACCGTCGCACGCGCGTCGGGTGAGACGCGGGGAGAGTTCACCGATCCATCGCATCCCGACGTGCAAGCCACACCCGCGATCATCGCGAGCCTCGCGTCGGGGCGGCGCCTGCCGATCAACTTTCCGGAACTCGGCGGTATTCCGATGGATGGCGGCAAGGCCGTGACGTGTCTGCACCCGGTCAGACTCGGCACGAAGCTGAACGGTCGCACTCGCCTCCACGACATCTATGCGAAGAGCGGCCGGTCGGGACGGATGGTCTTCCTCGTGTCGCGCATGGAAATCCGCGACCAGGCGGGCACGCACCTCGCGACGAGTGACTCACGCATGGTCATCCGCGAAAAGCCCGACGCATGAGCATCAACACGATTCACGACGTCGACTTCGGCGCTGAACTCACGCCGTTCGTGCCCGACACATCGCTCGACGCGGTGCGCCCCTTCGCTGTTGCGGTGGGCTGGGGACGCGGCGCGCGCTTCGACGATCACGCAAAGGCGCGCGAGGAAGGTCTGCCCGGCGCGTTGGTCCCCGGCATCATGGCGATGGGTTTTCTGACGACGATGATTCATCGCTGGTCGGCGGCGGCACGAGTCGAGCAGATCGACACGGTGTTCCGCGCACCGTTGCTCGCCGACGAGCCGTGCACGCTCACTGGAGTCGTCACCGATGTGGATGCGGATGCGGGGCTTGTGGAACTGGACGTGTCGGTGAAGAACAGCGCCGGCGAAACGCGCGTATTCGGCACTGCGCGCGTTCGCCTGCCGCTCGCCTGAACTATCGCTACTTCTTCAGCGTGCCCTTCGCTTTCGCGGTGTGGGTCGCAATCAGGTCCATCAGCGGCGGACTGAGACTGTCGTACGGTTCGAGTTTCAGTTCCTTGAGCCGCGCGCGCACGCCGTCCATCTCGTCGGGGCGCGCGCCGCCGGTCTCGATCACCGACGACACGAACGCGGCGAATTCCGGTGCCGCCCACCCGGCGTCTTTCGACAGTTCGACGTGGACGAAGTCGAGGCCGTAGAACGGATGGTTTTTGTTTTCGATGCGGCCGTACAGGTGCACGCCGCAGCCGGAGCACGCGTACCGCTGAATCGGCGCCGCCGAATCGACCACCTTCAGCTTATTGCCGTTCGCTGTGACGGAGAGCTTGTCGCGTGGCACGACCGCAACCATCGAGAACAGCGCGCCGGCCGGCTTCCAACACTTGCTGCAGCCGCACGCGTGATTGAACGCGACGTTTGCGCCGAGCGTCACGGTCACCGGTGCGCTGGCACATTTACAGGTCAGCGTGCCGCCTTTGAAATCCTTGGCGCCGGCTTTGACGCCGTTGTTGACCGATGGATGAATGTTGATCGCCATGACATTGCTCCCCTTGCTTCGATTGGTGTTTCGAAAAGTCTAATCCAACACGTGACTCAACAATCCATCCGCGAGCTTCGGCTCGAACCACGTCGATTTCGGCGGCATCAGCCGTGCCGCATCCGCGACCGCCATCAACTGCTCCATGGTGGTCGCGTGCAAGGAGAACGCCGCGGCGGCTTGGCCCGCTGTGACACGCCGTTCGAGCTCGGGTAAGCCCCGCACGCCGCCGACGAAATCGATCCGCGGGTCGGTGCGCGGATCACCGATGTTCAAGATCGGTGCGAGCAGATGGTCCTGCAGTAAGCTGACGTCGAGACTCGCGACCGGATCGGAGCGCGGTACGAGCGCGGCGCGTATGCGCAGCCGATACCCGGCGCCGGCGAGGTACATGCCGAACGTCTCAGGTGTCGCGGGCGCAACCGGCGCGCTGCTGCGTTCGACGTCGAACGCTTCGCGAATGCGCGCGAGCAGATCGGTCGCCGACAAACCCAGCGTGTCGCGCACGACCCGGTTGTAATCGAGGATGCGCATCTCGTCGTGCGGGAATGCGACGACGAGAAACACCTCGTGGCTCTTATCAGCGTGGTTGGCGGCATCAGCCGCCCCTTTAGCGCGTCGTTGGGCCGCGACGCGCGCCGCGGCAGCTGCGCGGTGGTGGCCGTCGGCGATGTACAACGCATCGAGCGCATTCAGCGCGCCCGAGAACTGCTCGATACGCGACGCGTCGTCGATGCACCAGACGCTGTGCATGACACCGTTCGGCCCGAGCGCCCGCAGCGTGGGCGTGCCGGCCGCCGACTCGTGCAGCAGCGTGCGCAATGCAGCATTGGCCCGATACGCACACAGCACGGGTCCGGTCTGCGCGTTCAGCGCCTCCATATTACGCACCCGGTCGTTCTCTTTGTCGGGCCGCGTGAGCTCGTGCCGGCGGATGCGGTTTGTTTCGTACGCCGCGATCGAGCCGACGCAGGCGACGCCGGTCTGCTCGCGCCCGGCCGCGTTCATTCGATAAACGTAGTACGCAGGTCGCTGCTCGCGCATGAGGACGGTGTCACGCAGCGCCCCGAGGTTCTGCGCGCCGCGCCCGTAGACCGCGTCCGCGTACGGCGACACCCCGGCGGGTAAGTCGATTTCGGGTCGCGAGACATGCAGGAAGTTCGCGGGGCGGTCATGCACGAGTGCACGCGCTTCGTCGGCGCTCACCACGTCGTAAGGGGGCGCGATGACGTCGGCGGCGCGCCCGGTACGGGGCCGGAGCGCCGCAAAAGGTCGAACGAGAAACGGCATGCGGGACACTACGTGTTGGGGCGTTCGACCATAGCCTAGTCAGCGGTGCGTCTGCCAGCCGCCCGGTGCGCGCACGCATAAAAAGGGGCAGACGTTCGCGTGTTGAAACGGTACCGTTGACGGTCCAAACGGCTCGGGGTGAGCCGGACGTAGACGACGAAGGGAGACAGCTGAGCAATGAGTGAATTCAAAGACAAAGTGGTGGTCAT
>CAYUMA010000116.1:0-6386 GCA_964445675.1 uncultured Pseudomonadales bacterium
CGCTACATCTTCCATTTCGCGTGGGCTCCGGCGAGATACGTTTCAGCGAAGTTAAATCCGCCGAACTGATTTTTGAGAGTGCGGCACGCGGAACGGCGGTGGCTGGGCGCTCACCGCATTCGCGCTTCGCCTGCTGAATCAGACGAATTCGCGCCGGCCGGCGGCAGGGCGGTTTCTCGCGGACTGTGGCGCGAGCGAAGTGTACCGGCGCGGACTGACCCAGGCTTTGACGGATGTGTAACCAACGCGTTTTGATCCTGCCGCTGAACGTTGCGCGACGAACGAAGTCATTGCTGCGGCGGGACCTGCGTCGCATGCTAGTGCCCCGATAGGGAGGACGCACGTATGCAAGCAGCACCGCGCCCCCGCGATGAGAGTCGGCGCATCGAGGCGTTGCAGGGCTATTGCATTCTCGATTCGTTGCCCGAACCGGCCTATGACGACATTACCTACCTCGCGTCGCACATCTGCCAGACACCCATCGCGTTGGTGAGCTTCGTCGATGCGGACCGCCAATGGTTCAAGTCGCGGCATGGACTGGACGCAGCGCAGACGCCGCGCGACGTAGCGTTTTGCGCGCACGCGATTTTGGATCCACACGGGCTCTTCGTCGTCGAAGATGCGACCCAAGACCCGCGCTTCGCCGACAATCCGCTCGTGACAGGGCCGCCGCACGTACGTTTCTACGCGGGCGCACCGTTGGTGACTCCGGCGGGTCAGGCGCTCGGGACGCTGTGTGTGATCGATAGCGAGGCGCGCACGCTGACCGCAGCGCAAGCCAACGCCCTGCGGGCGCTGTCGCGACAGGTGGTGGCGCAGCTCGAGCTGCGGCGAACGGTGGGCGAGCTCGAGCGCAGTTCGGACGCGCTCGAGCGCACCAACGAGACGCTGCAGCGGCGCAGCACGCAGGTCGAACGGTCGCGCGACGAGCTCGCTGCGTTGTGCCGCATCCTGGAACGACAGGCCGATCTGACGCAGCGGGATCTGCATCGCGCCGAGGTGATCCAGCGGTCGCTGTTGCCCGACGTTCCGCCACAGCTGCAGAACTTCTGCCTCCACGCGCTCTATCGTCCCGGACGCTGCGTCGGCGGTGATCTTTATGATGTGCTCACGGTCGGCGATCGCTACGTCGTGTTCTTGATCGCGGACGCCGCAGGCCATGGCGTGAGCGCCGCCATGCTGTCTGTGCTGTTCCGGCTGCGGCTCGTGACCGTCGATCAAGAAACCGGTGTCCCGTTCCGGCCTGCGGAAACCTGCCGGCGCGTGAACGCGGCGATGCGTGCCGATGTGCCGGCGCCTGGCGTGTTCGTGACTGCGGTGTTCTGTCTGCTGGATCTGGAAACGCGCGAGCTCGCGGTAGCGTCGGCTGGACACCCGCCGGTGGTGTGGCTCCGGTCGAACGGCGAGACGAACACCATCGAGCACACTGGTCCGGCGCTCGGCCTGTACACCGACGCAGTGTTCGGTGAGCGCGTACTCAAGCTGGAACCCGGTGACCAGGTGCTGCTGTACACGGACGGCCTCTTCGATGTATGCGGAGAAACGCCCGAGAGTATTGCAACCGTCTCCAGCGCGCTGCGTAGCGACGCCCCGGGTATGCAGGTGCTCCAGACTGTGCTGGGCGCGACCTGCGCAGGGCAGGAGCGTGAGGATCGCGACGATGTGACGATGCTGTTGCTGAACGCAAGGCCGGGGCAGAGCGAATTCGGTGCGGCGGCCGACGCACTCGAGGCGCGCGCGCCAAAAGCCGCCGAGGTGCGGCTCACGATCGCCGAGACGCCGGCGCACACGTGCATCTGCGTGGAAGGACGAGTGACGTGGCTGCACGCTCAGTCGGTCTTCGAGGCGGCCGCCGCAGTGATCGAAGCGAACCGCACGCTGGTGATCGATCTCTCGGACTGCGAACACCTCGACAGCACGCTGCTCGGCACGCTGCACGAACTCACGCTGAGGGCCAGGGACCGTGGCGTCGCGCTGCGCTTGCAGAACGTACCGAGCGGGCTGCTGCAGGCGTTCGACGAGCTGAGCTTGTCGTCGGTCGCGGCGTGCGTTCGCGTTGTTGCCGTGCCGGTGCCGGCGGACCGGACCGCGCTGCCGATACCGGAGGTCGACGTGAAGGCGCAACAATTGCGACTGCTGCGCGCGCACGAGCTGCTCGCTGCGCTCAGCGAGGACAACCGCGAACAGTTCACCGCTGTTGTCGCGGCGATGCGCGCCGATCTTGCAGGTTCGGGAGCGGCGTCACGGGAGTGAACGAGTCGGCACTGACCGAATCGGTTTGAGAGGAGGAAAGATTCATGGGTTATCCACTCGAAGGCGTCAAGGTGCTCGATTTCTCGCGCGTGCTCGCGGGTCCGTACGCCGGGCGCATGCTCGCGGACCTGGGCGCGGAGGTGGTCAAAGTGGAACCGCCCGACGGCGATGTGACGCGCCAGTGGGGCGCGGAGATCGGCGGCATCCGCGGTTACTTCCACCAGCAGAATGCGGGTAAACGCGATGTGTGCATCGACCTCGGCGTGCCGGGTGGTGCGGAGCTGGCGCGACGGCTCGCGGCGCACGCCGACGTCGCGATCGAGAACTTCCGACCTGGTGTCGCCGAACGCCTCGGTATCGGGTATGCCGACCTCAAAGCGGTGAATCCGAAGATCATCCTGTTGTCGATCTCTGGCTTCGGACAAGTGGGGCCCGAGCGCAAACGCGCCGCGTATGCGCCGGTGATTCATGCCGAGCTCGGTCTGATTGCGCGACAGGCCGATGTCAGTGATGCGAAGCATGCCGACATGGCAGTCTCGTTGGCGGACACGAACGCGGGATTGCATGGGCTCGTCGCGCTGCTGGCGGCACTGCATATGCGCGATCGCACGGGAGATGGGCAACACATCGACATCGCGATGATCGATGCGACGCTCGCAACCGACGACCACCTGCACTACGAACTCGAAGACTCGGTGGATACGCGTCCGATGTGGAGCGAGGTGTGGGACGCGACGGGCGGTCCGATCTTGATCACAGGGGACTTCCGTTACATCTGGACGTTGCTGAAGGACGTTTGTGGCGTCGAAGACACGAGCCCGCCGGACGCCCCGGTTGCCGAGAAGATTCGCCTGCGACGTGAGGCGGCGCAGGCGTTTTTCACATCCTTCCCGGACAAGGCAGGACTCGTCGAGGTGCTCGACCGGATGAATCTCGCGTGGGGTGACGTGCGTCCGACGAGCGCGCTGCGTGAACAAATAACCATCAAGGCCAGGTCGAGCTTGACGACCGTCGATGATCGCGCGGGCGGCCGGCGCACGATCGTGCAGTCGCCGTATCGGTTCTCCAACGCCCAGAGCGGCGTGCGCGGCTGCGCCCCTCGATGGCGCGCGCGGGTCTGACGGCTGTGGAGGCCGACACCCTCTGGTGGAGTGAAACCGCGTGGTGGCAATATCGTGCTCAGGTTATCGTTTACGTGAACGAACTGCCGATAGCGGAGCGCATGGCTTTTGATCGGACCGTGCGCGCGTCGTATGAATCGCCGCTGGGACGCCTTTGGTACGAAATGATGAAGGCCACGCTCGACGCGGACGCGGTTCGCTACGTAGACAAGCTGTTGGCGCAGCCAGACTGATTCCCTGACACTCCCAACAGTTCTACTCTGTCTTATCCACACAGGAGGGGATGCGATGAACTAATGGGATGGTCGCCCCCGTCTCGAGCGGCATCTGATGTGCCAAAGTGATGATGAGTTGATCACTGACGAGAGGGAGCGACCGAGATGAAGCTTACAACGGTAGGGATTGATCTGGCGAAGAGTGTGTTTCAAGTACACGGGGTGGACGAACGCGGCAAGACGGTGCTGCGCAAGCAGCTCAGACGTAACCAGGTGCTGGCGTTCCTTGTACGCCGAGAACCCTGTCTGATTGGGATGGAAGCGTGCGCAGGGGCGCACTATTGGGCCCGCGAGTTGACGGCGCAGGGACACGAAGTGCGGCTGATGGCACCGCAGTTCGTGAAGCCCTACGTGAAGGCGAACAAGACCGATGCGGCGGACGCAGAAGCGATCTGTGAAGCGGTGACACGGCCGAGCATGCGGTTCGTACCGATCAAGAGTGTGGAGCAGCAGTCGGTGTTGTCGTTACACCGGGCGCGGGCAGGGTTCGTGAAGGCGCGCACGGCGCTGGCGAATCAGATCCGCGGGTTGCTGACGGAGTATGGGATCGTGCTGGCGGTGGGCATGCGTCAGGTCCGAGTCGGGATACCGGAGTTGCTGGAGGATGGCGAGCGGAACCTGCCGCCGCTGTTCCGACAACTGCTGTCGCGTCTGCACGAACATTTGCGTGAGTTGGACGGCCAGGTGGCGGCGCTGGATCGGGACATCGCTGCGTGGCACCAGACCAACGAAGATTCCCAGCGCGTGGCGCAGGTACCGGGCATCGGCGTGTTGACGGCAACCGCGTTGGTGGCCTCGATTGGTGAGGCCAAGAGCTTCAAGAATGGCCGGCAACTGGCGGCGTGGTTGGGACTGGTACCGCGCCAACACTCAAGCGGCGGCAAGGTTCGCTTGCAGGGCATTAGTAAACGCGGGGATGTGTATCTGCGCACGCTGATGATCCACGGTGCCCGCGCGGCGGAGCGCACCGCCAAACCGGACCGATCATCCACGGACGCTTGGACGGCGGCGATGGCGCAACGCCGGCCGAAGAACGTGGTGCTGGTGGCGCGGGCCAACAAACACGCGCGGATCGTCTGGGCGCTGTTGGCGCACCGGCGCGATTATCAAGCGGCGTATCGACCGGTTGGCATTGCAGCATAAACATCGACGTTTTGCGTCGATTGACGAGTTTGTTGACCCTACCCAAGGAGATGCACAGGCAGACGACGTGATGGCAAGACAGGATCAAACCGTGGCGGGTTAAACCTATGCGTCCCAAGAGCGCTAAGCTCGATGAACTGGTGAGGGACCCGCCAAGCAGATTCCATCAGGGACAGAGGCTCCCGCCTCGATTGAAAGTCCGGATCTATGGCTGCACCTTACTTGTCTTGTTGGAAACGTCATCGACTGAGCACACGAGGGGGAGGTTGACAAAATGGGGGGTGGACTTGACCCGCTTCCGCGGACGTTTTGGCGCTTGATTCTCAAGTGTCTTGATTCGATTCATAACGCAACGCCGGGCGACGTGTCCAGCGACGGTGCAGCTCCAGATAAGCAAGCGCCGGCGATGGACACGTCTTCATTGGCCTTCGTGCGAAGATCGGTCTTCTCCATTTGCGATCGTTCGAAGTTGATCGGTGATTGTTGACCAATTCCGCTATGCCGCCGGCGCGGGTTGTACCAGCTCTCGATCCAGGTGAACACGGCCAAGCGTGCTTCGGTCTTCGTCTGAAAGCTACGACGATTGATCAGCTCGCATTCCAGGCTCGCAAAGAAGCTCTCGGCCATGGCGTTATCGTAAGCATCACCCACCGTGCCCATCGACGGCCGCACACCCATCTTCTTGCAGCGCTCGCCGAAGGCGATGCTCGTGTACTGGCTGCCCTGATCGCTGTGGTGAACAACATCGTTGGGTCGGCGTTGGTGCAACGCCATGTTCAAGGCATCGAGTACCAGCTGCGCCGTCATCGATTCATCAATCGCCCAGCCGACCACGCGGCGGCTCCACACATCCAAGACTATTGCCAAGTAGATAAACCCCGCCCACGTCGGCACGAACGTCATGTCCGCTACCCACAATTGGTTCGGTGCGCTGGCGACGAACTTGCGTTTGACCAAGTCCGGTGCTGGCCGATGCGTTGGGTTGCGTTCTGTCGTCACGACGAAGCCGCGGCGTCGACTCACACCACGCAGTTGTGCATGGCGCATCAACCGCGCTATCCGTTTACGGCTTGCTACGATCCCTGCGTCTTTGAGATCCGCACGAATGCGTGGCATACCGTAGGTCTCATCCGAAGCTGCGTGCAACCCACGGATCCGATCCGTTAGCTCACGATTGGCTTGTGCGCGCGCCGACAGCGGACGATCCCGCCAGGCATAGAAGCCGCTCGCGGACACACCCAAGACGCGACACATCGCGTACACCGGAAAGGCGGCCTGGTAAGCCATCACGAGTGCGAAGACGGCGTGGACGTCTTCTCGCTTTTGGTGGCGAACCAGGCCGTAGCCTTTGCCAGGATGTCGCGCTCCATCTGCAGCTGCCGGACCTGACGACGCAACCGTGTCAGCTCCTCACGCTCGAGCGTGCTCAGACCATCCTTCGGTGGCTTCGCGTGCCTGTTGTTACGCGCAGACTCGGCGACCCAGTTCGCGATCGACTGCGCCGTACAATTGAACTCTCGTGCCAGTGCCGCGGGTGACTTTCCCGCACGCACCAGCTCGACCATCTGTTGGCGGAACGCCGCCGCATACGGGG
>CAYUMA010000117.1:0-4774 GCA_964445675.1 uncultured Pseudomonadales bacterium
ATGAATATAAGACGCGACAAACAAAGCAAGTTCTGGGTGCTGTCATCGAATCAGCGCGTGCTCTACGAAGGCCGCCGCAGCCCCTGGGATGATCCGTCGATCATTCGGCAGGCGCTGGATCGCGAGAAGTCGCTCGGTGCGAGGATCGAGTCGGCACAACCACCCGGTAAAGCGACTCGTTAAAAGACCGCGGTATTCTCGGGAACAAGGAAGTTCGTAGACCCGCAAGGACGCAGTCGCAGCATGCAACGCACGCCGGGTCGGGATCTGACCCAGGGACCCGTCGCTTCGAGCCTGATGCGCCTCACGGCGCCGATGATGCTCGCGGTGTCGTCGTCGATCATCGTGCAGGTGATCGAAATCGGCTTCATCGGCCAACTCGGCACCGCGCAGATCGCCGCGGTGACGTTCACGTTTCCGATCACGATGCTGCTGACGAGCGTGGCGCTCGGGATCGGCATCGGCACATCGTCGGTGATCGCGCGCCGCGTCGGCGCCGGCGACTGGGACAGCGTCCGCCGGCTCGCGACCCACAGCCTGCTGCTCGTCGCATTGCTGCTGATCTGCCTCGCGACGCTCGGCATCGCGACGATCCGGCCGACGTTTGCAGCACTCGGCGCGAGCGGCGAGGTGCTCGACCACATCCACGCCTACCTGCTGGTGTACTACCCCGGCACGGTGTTGTTCACGATCACGATGGTCTCGAGCAGCGCGATGCGCGCCACGGGCAATGCCCGCATTCCGGGATTCATCATGGCGGGCGGCGCGGCATTGAACCTCGCGCTCGATCCGGTGCTGATATTCGGCTGGTTCGGGGTACCACGACTCGAACTGACCGGCGCTGCCGTCGCGACGGTGATCGCGCGCCTTGCGATGGCCGCGCTGCTGCTGTACTTCGCGATCGTCAAAGACCGCCTGTTCCTGCCGATTTCACTATGGCGCAACAAATTGTTGGCATCGTGGCGCGAAGTGCTCGCGGTCGGGATCCCCGCGATGGCGACGCAGATGATCGGACCGATCTCGGGCGCGATCATCACGCGTCTGCTCGCCGCGCACGGTCCGGCCGTAGTCGCCGGCTTCGGCGTCGCCGGACGCATCGAAGCCGTTGCGGTCATGCTGCTGTTCGCGTTGTCGGGCAGCATCGGCCCGTTCGTCGGCCAGAACTGGGGCGCCAACGATCTCGGACGCGTGCGCGAAGGCATGCGCGTCGCGTATCGCTTCAGTCTCGCGTGGGGCGCCTGCGCGTGGTTGATGCTACTGTTGATCGGCGATCGGCTGGTGCCACTGATCGACACCAATCCCGAGGTAATCGCGACCGCGCGGCACTACCTCGCGATCGTGCCGATATCGTACGGTCTGTGGGGTGTACTGATGATGACGTCCGCGGCCTTCAATTCGCTCGGCAAGCCGATTCCGTCGACGATCATGGCGTTCACGCGGATGTTCGTGATCTACGTGCCGCTCGCGCTGCTCGCCGATCATTTTTTCGGCTATTCGGGGATCTTCGTTGCGACCGCCCTCGCAAACGGCGCGATGGGATGCTGGGGCTACCTGTGGCTCAAGCGCAGCATGCTGACGCCCCGTGGCAGCCTCGTCGCCGCCGCCTGACCCGGTGCTGATCCGGCACGCGCGCCGACTCGTTACGGTGCCGCTTTATGTTGGGGCGACCGTGCTCGTGACGGCGCTGGCGCCTGTGCTGCTGCCCCTCTGCTGGGTCGTCTCTCTGCGGCCACGCTCGCGCGGCGCGCTGCGCAGTGGCGCATTCGTACTGTGCTATCTGTGGTGTGAATCCATCGGTATCGCGACGGCCGGGTGGCTCTGGCTGCGCTACGGAGCGCCGAAGCGCGCCAGTGGAGCGCCGACGCGCGCAGACGGCGAACGCTGGGACCGTTTTCTCGACGCCAATTTTCAATTGCAATGTTGGTGGGCGAACGCGCTCAAGCGCGCCGCCGAGACGCTGTTTTCGTTGCATTTCACTGTCGAGGGTACCGAGGTGCTCGGTGGCGCGCCGGTCATCATGCTGCCGCGCCACGCCAGCATCGCCGACACGGTCATCCCGATGGTGTTTTACGCCATACCGCAGCGCACGCGGCTACGCTATGTGTTGAAGCGCGAACTACTGCTCGATCCGTGCCTCGACATCGTCGGCAATCGGCTGCCGAATTGTTTCATCGCGCGCAGCGGCGAGGATGCGAAGGACGACGTCGAGCGGATCACGACGCTCGCGCGCGATGCGCCGCCCGACGAGGGTTTCCTGATCTACCCGGAAGGTACGCGTTTCAGCGCGCAGCGGCGCCAGCGGATACTCGAGCGACTCGCGCCGCGTTCTACCGCGGCCGAACTCGCGCGGATGCAGGCGTGGACCGAGCTGTTACCGCCACGACCGGGCGGAACTGCCGCACTGATCGCCGCCGCACCGAGCCTCGACCTGGTGTTCTGCGCTCACTCCGGGTTCGAAGGCGCTTCGCACTTCTCCACGTTGATCAACGGCAGCTGGACGGGCGCGAATGTCCATATTCGTTTCTGGCGCATTGCCCGTTGCGACGTACCACTCGACGCGACCGACCAGCGCGCATTCCTGTTCGCCCAGTGGGACCGGATGCAGCAGACCGTCGTTGAGTTGCAGCGGTTGCGACACGCGTCCCCAACTACACAGCAAAGGGGTGCGTTAGTTTAGCTTCAACAACTGTTTACCGATGTTCTTGCCGGAGAACAGGCGCGTCAGCGTGTCCGGGATGTTCTTGAAACCTTCCTGAATATCTTCCTGATAAACCAGCTCCCCGGAGGAGATCCAACCGAGCAGTTCGGGAATCGCGACGTGGTTGCGGTTCATATAGTCGATGATGATGAAGCCCTCCATCCGCGAGCGGGTGATCACGAGGTTCATCAGGTTCGCCGGACCCGGCACCGGTTTCGTCGCGTTATAGCCCGAGATGCCGCCGCACAGCACGACCCGGGCGCGCATTGCCAGATGATTCAGCGCAGCTTCGAGGATGTCGCCGCCGACGTTGTCGAAGTAGACGTCGATGCCCTTGGGGCACAACTTGCCGATCCGCGCATCGACGTCTTCGCTCTTGTAGTCGATGACGGCGTCGAAGCGCGCCTGTTGCTTCAGCCATTTGCACTTCTCGGCGCCGCCCGCGATGCCGACGACGCGACAGCCTTTGATCCGCGCGATCTGGCCGGCGACTGAACCCGTCGCGCCCGCTGCGCCGGACACCAGCACCGTGTCACCCGGCTTCGGTTGACCGAGGTCGAGCATGCCCCAATACGCCGTGAGCCCCGTGACGCCGAGCACCGACAACGGCATCGTCAACGGCACGCCGGGCGGCAACTTGTTCACGCCGAACGGCGCGCCGCTTGGCGATGCGACGCAATAATCCTGCCACCCGCCGCCGGTCATCACCTTGTCGCCCGGCGCGAAGTCAGGATGGTTCGACACGACGACTTCTCCGACCGAACTCGCGCGCATCACTTCGCCGATTTTGACCGGCGGTAGATAACTCGGCCGATCTTCCATCCACCCGCGTTGCGTCGGATCGAACGAGAGGTACAGGTTCTTGACCAACACCTTGCCGTCGCCCGGTTTCGGCACGCGCCCTTCGCGGTATTCGAAATTTGCTTTGCTCACCTTGCCGTGCGGTCGCTTGGCGAGCACCCATTGCCGATTCACGTTGGCCACTGACTCATCTCCTCAATGCATTGCTCACCAGAGGTCGGCGATCATAGCCGAACTCTTGAATAAATCGCCGGTTGCTTGCAGAGTCGCGGCGCCTTCACCAAGCCCCGCGTACCCATGCAGGTAACCGCCGAAGCCCATCCGAACATTGCGCTGGTGAAGTACTGGGGCAAACGCGAGGGCCTCGACAATGTGCCGGCGACGCCATCGTTGTCGATCACGCTGTCGCAACTGCGCACCCGCACGCCCGTCAGCTTCGACGGTGATGCCGGGGTGCAGGTCACGTTGAATGGCGCGATCGTGCGGGATCCGAAGATCGACGCCTGCGTCGAGCGGTTGCTCGCACGCACACCGCAACCCCCAGCCGCACTGCGCATCGAGACCGACAACAATTTCCCGACCGCAGCGGGCCTCGCATCGTCCGCGTCCGGGTTCGCGGCGCTGGTCACCGCAATGGACGCAGCACTCGAACTGCGGATGACCGAGTCCGAGCGTTCGCTCGAAGCGCGCCGCGCGTCGGCGTCCGCGGCGCGCTCGCTGTACGGCGGCTTCGTCACGCTCTCTGGATCGGACGACCCTTCGACGTGGATCGCGCGGCCCGAACTCGCCGCCGAAGCGTGGCCGCTCGCCGTAGTGATCGCGATCTGCGCGACGACGCCAAAAAGCGTTTCGTCGAGCAGCGGCATGCGCCAGTCGACGACATCCCCTTACTACAATCGTTGGACCGAAATTGCGGCGGTCGATTTCGACGCCGCGCGCGCCGCGGTCGCCGCGCGCGACTTCGCCCGCCTGGCCGACATCGCAGAGGCCAATTGTATGGCGATGCACGCAGTGATGCTGTCGGCGCGTCCGTCGCTGCTGTACTGGACCGGCGCGACCGTCGACTGCATCGCGTGCATTAAGGCATTGCGCGCCGCCGGCGAGCCCGTTTTTTTCACGATCGACGCGGGCCCACAGGTCAAAGCGGTGTGCGAACCGGACGCCGCCCCGCGCGTGCGCGCAGCGCTCGCGCAAGTCCCCGGCGTGAAGGACGTCGTCGTCGTCGGCCTCGGCGGTCCTGCGCGTGTGACCGCGCCGTCGTGACGATACTCGCCA
>CAYUMA010000118.1:0-10685 GCA_964445675.1 uncultured Pseudomonadales bacterium
GTCGAAGGCTTCGTCGACTTCGACTACGAAATCACGCTGTTGACGCTGCGGACCACGCAAGGCACATCGTTCTGCGCCCCCATAGGACATCGTCAGGTCGATGGCGACTATGTTGAATCGTGGCAGCCGCAGCCGATGCGCGATGCGGCGCTTGCGGAGTGCGAGCGGATCGCGTTGCTGGTGACGAACGAACTCGGCGGCTGCGGCATCTTCGGCGTCGAGTTTTTCATTCGCGCCGATCGCGTCTGGTTCAGCGAGGTGTCGCCGCGCCCGCACGACACGGGCATGGTCACGATGATCAGTCAGGATTTGTCCCAGTTCGCGCTGCACGCGCGCGCGATTCTCGGCCTGCCGGTGCCGACAATCGAACAACGCGGCCCGGCCGCGTCGGCGGCGATTCTCGTGGAAGGTGAATCCGATCGCGTCGTGTTCGAGAACGTCGATGCAGTGCTTGCGGTCCCCGGCGTGCAGTTGCGCTTGTTCGGGAAACCGGAGGTGCGCGGCAAGCGCCGGATGGGTGTGGCGCTCGCGACGGGACACGACATCGCCGACGCGCGGGCGAAGGCGCGCGCCGCCGCAGCGGCGATCAAGCCCCGCCTCGAGTAGCTAAAGCCGCGGCATTGCTTGCCAATCCATTGCCCGAACGTTATCGTTCGCTCGCCTATCGATAAGTGAATTGAACTGAACGTGGTGTGCTTCGACGCCCGCATCGTTTCTCTTCTCGCGCTGCTGCGACTGCCGGCGTAGCCGGCTATTACCCCTCGATCAGGGCTCACGCCCACCCTGTTTGGTCTTATCTCCCGTCGAACGAACGAGGATTCGCCATGAGCGAACAGCAGACATCGAGTAAATCCGGCAGTGCCGGCAATGCGCCTGGACGCATGCCGTTTCAGAAATATCGTCCGTTTGCACCGATCGATCTGAAGGATCGGCAATGGCCGAACCGCGTGATCACGCGGGCACCGCGGTGGTGCAGCGTAGACCTGCGCGATGGTAATCAAGCGCTTGTCGATCCGATGGATGTCGACGAAAAACTGAAGATGTGGGATCTGCTGCTCGAGGTTGGCTTCGCGGAAATCGAAGTGGGCTTTCCGGCGGCGTCGCAACCCGACTTCGATTTTATTCGCCGCATCATCGAAGGCGATCGCATTCCGCCGCACGTGACGATCCAGGTGTTGTGCCAGGCGCGCAAAGAGCTGATCGATCGCACCGTCGAAGCGCTGGCCGGCGCACCGCAGGCCATTTTCCATCTCTACAACTCGACGTCGACGCTGCAGCGGCGTGTGGTGTTCGGCATGGACCGCGGCGGCATCATCGATCTGGCGGTGCAAGGTACGCGGCTCGTCAAACAGGCATTGCGCGGACTGCGCGACACGAACGTCACGTTCGAGTATTCACCCGAGAGTTTCACCGGCACCGAGATCGATTTTGCGGTCGACATCTGCGCTGCGGTCGCGACCGAGTGGGGCGCCACGCGCGAGAAGCCGATCATCATCAATCTGCCGTCGACCGTGGAAATGGCGACGCCGAACATCTACGCGGATCAGATCGAGTGGTTCATCCGTAACTTCCCGGCGCGCGACAGCATCGTGGTCAGCCTGCACACGCACAACGATCGTGGCACCGGCATCGCCGCGACCGAGCTTGCGCTGATGGCCGGGGCCCAGCGCGTCGAGGGCACGTTGTTCGGCAATGGCGAACGCACCGGCAACTGCGACCTCGTCACGATGGCGATGAACATGTTTTCGCAAGGCGTCGATCCTGAACTCGACTTCCGCGAGATGCGTCGCATCAAAGAAACTGTCGAATTGATCAACAAACTCCCCGTTCACGAGCGCCATCCGTATGCGGGTGAACTGGTGTTCACCGCGTTTTCCGGATCGCATCAGGATGCGATCAGAAAAGGGATGGCGCAGGTAGGCGTCGATCATTGGGAAGTGCCGTATCTGCCGATCGATCCGGCCGATGTAGGTTCTTCCTACAAAGAAACCGTCCGCGTCAACAGCCAGTCGGGCAAAGGCGGTGTCGGTTTTATCCTCGAAGAGTTTTTCGGCGTCAGTCTGCCGCGCGAAATGCTCGTGGAATTCAGCAGAGCGGTGCAAGCGCTGACGGAACGGCTCGACCGCGAGGTGAAGCCGGACGAAATTTATGCGGCGTTGCTTTCGATGTATGTCGTCGACTCGAAACCTTACCGGCTGCTCGACTACGATCTGTCGCACGGGACCGCAGGCGCGCAGCGATGCACCGCACGCATCGAGGCATCCGCGCAGGTCGTCGTGATCTCCGGTGAGGGGTCGGGGCCGATCGAAGCGTTCGTCAACGGGATCGTCGAAGTGCTGAACGAACCGCTGAACATCATCGACTATCACGAGCATGCAATGTCGACCGGCAAGGATGCGCAGGCGATCTGCTTGCTCGCGATCGACGACGGTGCGCTGGGTCGGATCTATGGAATCGGCGTGTCGGCCAACACGATTACGGCATCGCTGACGGCGATCATCTCCGCGATGAACCGGCGCTGGGCCGATCGCTGATTGCGGCGTACGCGGTCGCGCCTTAGGCGCGACGGTCAGTCGCCCAGTACCTGGATCTTGACGTTGATGATCATGTTGTCCTTGATCTGCAACGTCTCGAAGAGGTAGTCGCCGATCCGAAAGCATAGGTTCGTCTCCGGAATGAACTCGAGGTGTTCGAGGATCAGGCCGTTCAATGTTCTCGGGCCCTCGGTCGGCAGGTGCCAGCCGACCGCGCGGTTCACATCGCGAATCAGCGCGGCGCCGTCGATATAAAACGAGCCGTCCGCTTGTGGATGGATTTCCGGCACGTTCGCCGCAAAATCCGTCGTGAACTCGCCAACGATTTCTTCGAGGATGTCTTCGAGCGTGACGATGCCCTGGATATCACCGTACTCGTCGACGACCAGCCCGAACCGGCGCTTCTGTTTCTGGAAATTGAACAGCTGGGTGTGCAGCGGGGTTCCCTGAGGGACGAAGTAGGGTTCCCGCGTCAGCTGCAGCAAGTCGGTCTTGGTGAATGTATTTTGCTGGATGAACCGCACCGTCCGACGCAGATGCAGGATGCCGATGACGTTGTTGATGTTCTCCTTGAACACTGGTAGCCGAGTGTGTTGACTCGACGCGATCTGCGCGACGATTTCGGTCATCGGAGCGTCGATGTCGATGCCAACGATTTCGTTGCGGTGCACCATGATGTCGTCGACGGACACGGTTTCCAGGTCGACGATTCGCAGCAACATGTCCTGCGGCCGTTTGGGAATGCGCGCGCCCTCGAGGAGCATCGTGCGCAGTTCATCCATGCTGAGATGATCGTGGCCGGGCCGCTCCGTGGTCCGCAGGAACGGCCGCAAGATGAAGTTGCTCATGCCATTGACGAGCACGACGAACGGATAGAGCAGTTTCAGCAGCGGCGACAGGATGTGCGCGGCGGGGAACGCAATGCGTTCCGGGTTGTGCGCGGCGATGGTTTTCGGCGCGACCTCCGAAAAGATCAGGAACACGAGCGTAGTGACGAACGGCGCAGCCGCGAGTCCGGTGTCACCGAAAAGCTGGAGTCCGACGAGCGCGGCCGCGGTGGCGCCAAGGTTGTTGGCGAGGTTGTTGCCGATCAACACGACGCCGAGCAAGCGATCGGGCCGTTTGAGGAGCTTGTAGGCTTTGCGCGCACCGGCGTTGCCCTCCTTGTGGAGGTGCTGCAAGCGGTAGCGGTTCAGCGCCATCATCGCGGTTTCGGCGCCCGAGAAGAAGGCGGACAGCACGATCAGTATCCCTATCGCCATGAGCAGCGTGGATACCTGGAACACCGGCTCATCCATCAGTTTTTACCGAGCAGGATCCCGATGACGAATTTGCTTCCGAAGTACGCGAAGACGAGCAACGTGAATCCCACGAGCGTGGCGCGGGTCGCAAGCGTACTGCGCCAGCCGAATGCGTAGCGTCCCGCGAGCAGCACTGCGAAGATCACCCACGAAGCACTCGCGAGGATTGTTTTCGACAGCACCGACTGCGCGAACATGTCGGTGAGAAACAGAAATCCGCTCCCGATCGACAACGTCAGCGTGATGAGTCCGACCCAGAGCAGCTGAAACAGCAGGGTCTCCATCGTCTGCAGCGGCGGCAACAGCTTCACGAAACCGATCGAACTCTTCTGTCGCAACGACCGCTCCTGCAACGCGAGAATGATCGACTGCCCGGCGGCCATTGCGAGCGTCGTGTGGGCAAGCAACGAGATCAGGACGTGCGCAAGCAGTCCGTCGCTGAAATCTGTGCTCGGGATGATGGGACCGTTGGACGTGATCGATCCGGCAACGCTCAATGCACCCAGCGGCAGCACCATCACAAACAGGTTTTCGAGCGGGTGCCACAACGAGCCGATATAGACGAACAACACGAGCGTCAAACCGATCAGCGAGGCGACCGATAGCATTCCGATGTTGATTCCGTCGGGCTGACGCAATACGAGAAATGCGGTCAGCGCGTGCAACACGACGGCGGGTGTCGTGAGCCACAGCAAGCGGCGCCTTGGCACGGGAGTCGTGCGTGCCAGGGATCTGATTTGTGTGAATGCGCCGATGAGGTAAAACGCGGCCGCGGCAAGACCCGGATACGCTGGGTTCATGAATGTCGGATTGTCCGGAGTTGGGCGAGTTTGACAGATGCGCATGCGAATTCAAATTTCGCATCCGGAATCCGCGATTCGTCGGCGGCGATAGCGGCTCCGCTATAATCCTGGCCAGTCAATTCTGGATCGCAGCATGTTCGAGAACTTGTCGGAGCGATTGACCCGAACGTTGCGCAGCGTCGCCGGCAAGTCCCGGCTGAGCGACGAAAACATCAGCGATGCATTGCGCGATGTGCGCACAGCGTTGCTGGAGGCGGACGTCGCGCTCGAAGTGGTGAAGGATTTCATCGAGCGCGTCCGCGTCGGCGCGCTCGGGGCGGAGGTCGCACAGAGCCTGACACCGGGTCAGGCACTCGTGAAGCTCGTCCACGACGAGCTGGTCACGTTGATGGGTGCGGCGAACGACCAACTCGATCTGACCGCGGCGCCGCCCGCGATCGTACTGATGGCGGGTCTGCAGGGTGCCGGCAAGACGACAACCGTGGCCAAGCTCGCGCGGTTGCTCATCGAGCGGCAGAAGAAAAAAGTAGCCGTCGTCAGCACGGACGTGTATCGCCCGGCCGCGATCGAACAACTCGAGACGCTTGCCAAGGAAGTGGGCGCGCTGTTCATTGCGAGCCGGGTCGACGAGACCCCGATCGCAATCGCTGCGCGTGCGCTGCAACAGGCACGCACAGCGTTCGCCGATGTGTTGATCGTCGACACCGCCGGCCGACTCGCGATCGACGCCGACATGATGGCCGAGATCCGCGCGCTGCATGCGGCGCTCAATCCCATCGAGACGCTGTTCGTTGTCGATGCGATGACGGGGCAGGACGCGGCCAACACTGCCAAGGCGTTCAACGATGCGCTGCCGCTGACGGGAATCGTGTTGGCTAAAGCCGACGGCGATGCGCGCGGGGGGGCGGCGTTGTCGGTGCGCTCGATCACCGGCAAACCGATCAAATTCCTCGGGGTTGGCGAAAAAACCGACGCGCTCGAACCCTTCCATCCCGATCGTATCGCGTCGCGAATTCTCGGAATGGGCGACGTACTGAGCCTGATCGAAGAGGCGGAGCGTGTCGTCGATCGCGATAAAGCGGAACGGCTCGCGAAGAAAATCCGCAAGGGCGAGCGATTCGATCTCGAGGATTTTCGCGAACAGCTGAACCAGATGGCCAGCATGGGTGGTGTTTCGAGCATGCTCGAAAAAATGCCCGGCATGGGTCAGCTGCCGCAGACTGCGCAGGCGCAGCTCGGCGACGGGATGTTCAAGCAGATGGGCGTCATCATCGACTCGATGACGCGGCACGAGCGGCGGTTTCCCGACGTCATCAACGGTTCACGCAAACGCCGAATCGCGAGCGGCAGCGGCACGCAGATCCACGACATCAATCGACTGTTGAAGCAGCACAAGCAGATGCAGAAGATGATGAAGAAGGTCACGAAGAAGGGCGGTATGGCAAAGATGATGCGCCAGGTGTCGAACCTCAAGGGTCAAGCGAACAGGGGTCCGAGGGGGTAGCCGCGCCGCCTTTGCACTCCTGGAGTGTTCCAGTAGAATACCGCGCCTTTCGTACAGAGCATTTGCATGGTAATCATCCGGTTGGCCCGCCACGGGTCGAGAAACGCGCCCTTCTATCACCTCACTGTCGCGGATCGGGCCAACAGGCGTGATGGCCGCCATATCGAGCGCGTGGGTTTTTTCAACCCGATCGCGCGTGGCAAGGCTGAACGGCTGCGCGTCGACCTCGCGCGCGTCGACTATTGGTTGTCGGTCGGCGCGAAGCCGTCGGAGCGGGTCAACCACCTGATCAAGGATGCCCGCGCGCTCGCGAGTGCGGCTGCGGGAACTCCGACCGCCGCCTGATTAAGCAGAAATGGTCGTCGTCGGCCGGTTTGGTCCGCCGTTTGGCGTCAAGGGCTGGCTGAACGTGATCTCGTACACCGATCCGTTGACCAACCTCGCGCAATACCGCCCCTGGTTCGTCGAGCGTAACGGTCAATGGACGCAGCTGACGATCCTCGAGCTGAAACCGCATCGGCGCGGATTTGTCGCGCAGCTCGAAGGCATAGTCGATCGCGACGTCGCGCAGACCTTTTCCGGCAGGTCGGTCGGGATACCGCAAAGCGCATTGCCGGAGGCGGCAGAAGACGAGTTTTACTGGAAGGACCTGATCGGATTGGCGGTCGAAGATCAGGCAGGAACACGGCTTGGCGAGGTCGCGGGACTGATCGAGACAGGCGCCAACGACGTGATCGTGGTGCGCACGACGAGCGGCGAAGTATTAATACCGTTCGTGCGTCACGTGGTAACGCAGGTAGATCTGCCAGCGCGGCGAATCGTCGTCGACTGGCAGATTGGCGAGTAGCGACTATGTGGGTGGGCATCGTCAGCATCTTTCCGGCCATGTTCCGGATGCTCACGAGCGAAGGTGTGGTTGCGCGTGCGATCACGCAAGGCACGCTGAACCTCGTCATCGAAAACCCGCGCGACCACGCGGATGATCGACACAATACCGTCGATGATCGTCCCTATGGCGGCGGCCCGGGGATGGTGATGAAAGTGGAGCCGCTGGTGCGCGCTGTCGCGGCATTGAAGGCGCGCGCCGCCGGCCCGACACGGACGTTGTACCTGTCGCCGCAGGGCGAACGACTCGTGCAGCCGAAGGTCGAGGCGCTGGCGCGGGAAGAGCGGCTCGTGTTTATTGCCGGGCGCTACGAAGGGATCGACGAACGCGTGATCGAAGGCATCGTCGACGAGCAGATTTCGCTGGGCGACTTCGTACTGACGGGTGGTGAGTTGCCGATCATGGTGGTGCTCGACGCAATCGCCCGTTATCTTCCGGGCACGCTCGGTAACGCGCAGTCGAGCGAGGCCGAGTCGTTCCGCGCCGGCGCGTTCGACTGGGCACATTACACACGCCCGGAGCACGCGCTGGGCAGGTCGGTACCGCCGGTGCTGTTGAGCGGAGACCACGCCGCGATCAGCCGTTGGCGAAGGCGCAATGCGCTGGGTCGAACGTACGAACGTCGGCCCGACTTGTTATCGCGGCGGCGCCTGTCGGCGGAAGAGCGGATTTTGTTGAAGGATTACTTGGAGCAGCCCGGTCGAGTCGATTGACTGGGCGTTTGTGGCAACGGAGCGAGACACCATGCGTAGAAACAAGATCATCGAAGCCATCGAGAACGAGCAGATGAAAACCGACGTACCGGAGTTTTTCCCGGGCGACACGGTGATCGTCCAGGTGCGCGTCGCGGAAGGCGGGCGCGATCGAAATCAGGCGTTCGAAGGCGTCGTGATCGGCAAGCGCAAACGCGGACTGAACTCCTCGTTCACGGTCCGCAAGATTTCGCACGGCGTTGGCGTGGAGCGTTCGTTCCAAACGCACAGTCCCGCGATCGCGAGCATCGAAGTGAAGCGCCGCGGCGATGTGCGGCAAGCCAAGTTGTACTACCTGCGAAGCCTGTCGGGTCGCGCAGCGCGGATCCGCGAGAAGGTTTGAAAAAATCCCAGCTCGTCAGGCGGCCCGGGGGGAGGGTTCGCCTGACGAACTGGTTGTTTCCAGAGACTCTGGAACCAGTCGCGTCAGCGCCAGGGGAGAGTAACTGGCGCTTTCGCAACGTCAGCGGCTGAGAGGGGAGGTCTCGTGGTGCCGCCGACGTTGGAGTAACAGGTGCACGGAGCATGCCAGTCGTGATTGACGCCGTGAAAATAGAGAAGTTTCATAGCGTTACTGATATAAACTCGATCCAGACTTGTCTTCGACGCGGTGCGCGCAGTGCGTAACATTGGTACAGGCTCCGTCACCAACCGCCGCAAATTGCCGGCGAGCCCGAATCCTTTGATCGACCGGCACCTGGATGACCTGTGGCTCAGCCGCGCGCTCGCAGCGAATACGCTGGCAGCCTACCGACAGGACCTGACCGCCTTCGCGCGATGGTTGGCGCCGCGTCGGCTCGAAGATGCGCGCGCCTCCGATATGTTCGGCTACCTCGGACATCGCCACGAATCGGGTTTCCACGCGCGCTCGACGGCGCGGCTGGTGTCGTGTCTGCGCGGCTTTTATCTGGCGCTGGTTGAACGCGGTGTACTGCAGACGGATCCGACCGCACAACTCGAACACCCGAAGCTCGGTCGTCCGCTACCCAAAGGCATTACCGAAGCCGAAGTCGATGCGTTGCTGGGCGCCCCGGATGTCGAACATCCACTCGGTCTACGTGATCGAGCCATGCTGGAACTGTTGTACGCGACCGGACTGCGCATTTCCGAACTCGTCGCGTTGCGCTTGGGCATGGTCAACACGCGTCAGGGTGTGGTCAGAGTGCTCGGCAAGGGTGGTCGCGAACGCCTGGTGCCGATCGGAGATGAGGCATTGGCGTGGCTCGGCCGCTACGTGACTGACGGACGCCAACAGCTGACGCGCGGAGCGCCGACCGATGTCTTGTTCCCGAGTCTGCGCGGCCGCGAAATGGCCCGACAGACGTTCTGGCACGCAATCAAGAAATACGTAGCGCTCGCCGGAATCGTGCGCAACGTCTCACCGCACACGTTGCGGCACGCATTTGCGACCCATTTGATCAATCATGGTGCCGACCTGCGCGCGGTGCAGATGATGCTGGGTCACGCGGATCTGAGCACGACGCAGATCTATACGCACGTCGCCCAGAGTCGTTTGAAGGCGGTGCATTCGGCGCATCATCCGCGCGGGTGAATTCCATTGGCGCCACCGGGTCTAACATCCACGTTTGCGGAAGGCTCATGAAGATGCTGCGTCGTTCGTCAATTGCGATCCTCGTCGTTGCCGCGTCAATGCTGATTGGTACGGACGCCCGCTCGGCGGCGGCGCCGGTCACGCAGAACACGATCGACGCCGTTGTTGCGAAACTGAAGGTGTTGCGTCCCGAACTGCAGGTCGAAGCAGCGACCGCCGCACAGATCCCGGGGATGATCATGATCGAACTCACGGGCGGGGCGTTGTTGTATACGACGTCCGACGGTCGCTACCTGATCGCCGGCGACCTGTACGAAGTTGGCGATACGCTCGTCAATCTGGCCGAGAAGGGTCGCGACGCTAAACGCAAGGAACTGCTCGCTGGCGTATCCATCAAGGATATGGCCGTGTTTCCGGCACAAGGCGAGCGCAAGGCGGTGATCACGGTGTTCACCGATATCGATTGCTCGTACTGCCGCAAGTTGCATCTCGAAGTGCCGCGGATGAACCAGATGGGGGTCGAAGTGCGCTATCTCGCGTACCCACGTTCCGGACTCGATTCTCCCGGTTACGCCAAGATGGTGACGGCATGGTGTTCGAGCAACCGCAGCGATGCGATCACGCGGATGAAGCGTGGTGAAGAACTGCCGCCGAAGACGTGCGTCAACCCGGTCGCAAAAGAATACGAGCTCGGCCATCTGGCCGGACTGACCGGAACGCCCGCGATCATTCTGGAAGACGGCCGCATGCTCGCGGGATACCTCAGCGCCGCCGAACTCGGCGAAGTGCTGGGTATCTGACGGGGCCAGCGAGGGGTCTGCGACCTTCGGCGGGTCGCGCGTTGACTTCAAGGGGTTGAATCGCTAGTTTCCCCGGTCCCTCATATGGCTCGGTACAAACGGTGCAGCCGCTTCGAATCGGCCTGTGTGGCCTTGGTACCGTCGGCCAAGGCGTCTTGGTGCTGTTGCGTGCAAATGGTGCTGCGATCGCGCGACAGGCCGGGCGGCCGATCGAAATCGTGCGAATCGCGAGCCGGACTCCCAAGCCGTCGCTCGTCCCCGCCTCAGTGCCGTTCTCCACTGCCATCAGCGACGTCGTCGCTGACCCGCGCGTCGATGTGGTTGTCGAAATGATCGGCGGCGTCGACGCGGCGGACGCGCTCTTTCAGGGGTGCATCGACGCACGCAAGCACTTCGTCACAGCGAACAAGGCACTGATCGCGATGCGCGGCGCGCGACTGTTGCCATTGGCGCGCGCGGCGAAGATCTGCGTCGGGTTCGAAGGTGCCGTCGCCGGCGGAATTCCGATCATCAAGGCACTACGGGAAGGACTCGCCGGCAATTCGATCAACTG
>CAYUMA010000119.1:0-16858 GCA_964445675.1 uncultured Pseudomonadales bacterium
CGGCCGAGATGCACTGTTGGGCAACGGCCAGCTGGCTGCTCGGCGACCAGGAAGCGTTCCGACTCGCGCTGTCGACACTGCGCGAACAGCGCCGGGTACCGCAGAACAAGAACCTGCCGCCGCTGCTGCGCGGCCCCGAGATCTGGTACGACACGTACGCGCGCGGCATTCTCGAGATCATCCTGATCCCGTATCTGGCGGACGCGGCGAAAGCTCACTGACGAGACTTTTCTTGTGGGAGCGATCTCCAGATCGCGATCTGGAGATCGCTCCTACAGACTCCCCTCAGCGAAACTGTTTGGGCTTACGCGACGAGCGCCTTGTACGCCTCGCGCATCGCTTTAAAGCGGTCGAACGGAAACTTGATCGGTACGCCTTCGAGCGCCGCCGCGAGCATTTCGAGGTGCGCCTCCCAGCCGGCGCATGCGCGCGCGATGTCTTCCGTCAGCGGAATGCGCAGCGTCAACACGAGCCTCGTGCCGCCCGGTTGCGACGCCGTTTCGAAGCGCAGTGGACGTTCCGGTTCGCCCGGGCCACTCCACGAATACTCGATGAGGCGCGGTGGCGCGATCGCGCTGATGTGACTGTCGATGATCGTGCCGCTCTCTGGAAAGTTCAGCTTCGCCGGGCCGCCCTGCGTCAGTGACAGCTCACCCGGTGCGAGCCACTCCGGCAACCGTGACGGATCTGTCAACATCGCCCACACTGCCTTCTGCTCGTGTGGGAGGACCCGTTCGAGCCGCGCCTCGAACGCGCCGCTCGTGCGCCGGATCGTGCCGAGTTCCACCGGTTCTTCGTCTGCCATCGCGCCGCTCCTGCGTCGGATACGAGATGGTAGTCCGCCGCGGATGCGGCCGCACACTCAGCACAAACGCGTAGTCGCGGTCGAAAGTGATGCGCTTTCGCGCGGCCGGCAACGCCGCTAGGCTTCGGTCCACAACGCGGGGGAGCACGCTATGAACTGGCAAGCCATCGGCGCCGTCGGCGAGATCCTGGGCGCCGTCGCCGTACTCGTCACACTCGTCTATCTGGCGCTTCAGATCCGACAGAACACCCTGACGAGCCGCGCCGTCATGCACCATCAGATCGCGACCGAGTACAACCGTCTGCACGAAATCACGCTGGCGCACCCGCACATCGCGGACGTCATGGCGCGCGCGGGGGACACCGAAGGCGACGTGCAAACCCGCGCGCTGGCGTTCTGGCTGACAAACCGGTACTGGGCGATACAAACGGCCTACGACAACGGTCAGATCAGTCGCGCGATCTTCGACGAATACGTCGGCGACTTCGCGCGATCGCTGCGTGTCTGGCCGGCCATCGCGCCAATTATCCAGGAGAATGTCGACAGTTCTCCGTACGCAAACGCGGAAATATTCGGCCCGCTACGGCACCGGGGTGCGCCATGAATTGGGAAGCCATAGCTGCAATCGGGCAGATGATCGGCGCGCTGGCGGTGGTCGTGTCGATCGTCTATCTGTCGATTCAAATCAGGGCGAATACGCGGGCAACGCGTGGGAGCGCGAGTTATGAGGCGGCGCATTCGTGGGCGCAGACGAACGATCAAAATGCACAACTCCCAGACGCCGTCCTTGCAACGATGGTCAACTGGTATTCAGCAGATCCAGGTGCATCCCAGGTTTCCGCGACCGATCGCCTGCGAATGACCCAACAGAACGAGTCGATCTTCCGAAAGCTCGAAGGGCAGTACTACCTGAACAAGTACGGGTTGCTGGATGCCGATCAATGGGAGACGAGGAGAATGAACGGGCGCATCCTGATCAGCGCGCCGTATGTGAGCGCGTGGTGGAACGGCGAAGCGCAGTACCTCTTCCCGCCTGAATTCAGGCGCGTGATCGAGACTGCGCAGCTCCCACCGCTTCCGAGCGGACCTCCGGTCCCTGTATCGCGTGTTCCGCCGATGCCCGGCGGCGATCGCGATTGAGCACGTCGCGCGCCATGCGGCGGCATCGCGAGCTATCGCCTCGCTAACGCATCCAGCACCCGCAGGTCGAGGCCGCTCTTCGTCCGCAATCCCAGCGGCATCACGATGACGCGCGTCGCGCCAGCGCTCTCGAACGCGGCGACCCGCTCGCGCAGCGCCGCGTCGTCGCCCCACGCGACCAGCATGTCGATCAAACGATCGCTGCCGCCGTCGACGAAGTCAGCGTCATTGAAGCCGAGCTTGCGCCATTCGCGGTGGTAGTAGTCGAGCCGCACGTACATCTTCAATGCCGCGCGCGCCTTTGTACGCGCGGTCAGCGGATCCTGCTCCGCAAGGAACATCGCAAACGCATTCAGTTCCGGCGCCGGGCCGATCCGCGCACGCGACGCGCGCGTGTGCTGCGGCGGCATCAGGTACGTAATGATGCCGTGCGTGCGGCGGGCGCCGAGCATCTGCAGCAACGGCCCGTGTGCGGCGAGGTAGGTCGGACACGGCTGCGCCGGCGCGGGCGCAGCGACGTTGGCCGCATCCATCGCATCCAGATACGCCGTCATTTTCGGCAACGGTGGCTGCCAGGTGTGGCCGCGCAGTGTATTGAGACCCGCATTCGACACGCCGAGCCCCAGCATGAACCGGCCGCCGGAGAGTTCCGCCAGCGACTGGCGCGCCTGCGCCATTGCTGTTGCGTCGCGCACGTACACGTTCGCAATGCCGGTGGCGACACTGATGCGCTGCGTGGAGCCGAGCAGAAACCCCGCAGTGGCCACGGGTTCGCGGCCAAACAGTTCCGGCAGCCACAAGCTGTCGTAGCCGCGCGCCTCCACGGCTTGCGCAAATTCGACGAGCGGCCCCGCAGCAAACGGTTCCGTCGCAGTCAAAACGCCACGTTGCGTCATCTGTTGCCCCTCATTTGCTGAGTTAGCCTAAGGCTGCCGCCGGACACGGACAACCGGTAAACTTACCCGCCCGATCGCCTGGCCCAGGCCAAACGAGAGCCATGTACGCAATCATCGACGCCGCGATCAATCGTTCGCGCACGACGCTGCTGATACTCGCGATGATCGTCATCGCGGGTGTTGCCGCCGACCGCGCGATCCTCGTCGAGTCCGAACCGCACATCGAGGTACCGTTCTTCGTCGTGACGATCCCGCACGAAGGTATCTCGCCCGAAGACTCGGAACGACTGCTCGTGATGCCGATGGAAACCGAGATGCGCTCGATCGAGGGCATCAAGGAACTGACGTCTTTTTCCAGTGAAGGCGCCGGCACGCTGCTGATCGAGTTCAACGCCGACTACCCGCTCGCAAAGGCGTCGATCGATGTGCGCGACGCCGTGGACCGCGCGAAGGCGAAGCTGCCGAGCACGGCCAAGGAACCGATCGTCCAGGAGCAGAACGCCAACGATTTTCCGATCATTCAGGTCAATCTGATCGGCGAGGATGTGCCGGAGCGTGTCGTCTACAACGTCGCAGTTGCGCTGCGCGATGACATCGAGGCGATTCCCGAAGTGCTTTCGGCCGAACTCAACGGTCACCGCGAGGAGGTGCTCGAAGCGCTGATCGATCCGACGGCGCTCGAGAGTTATCAGATCTCCAACCAGCAATTGCTGACGAACATCGTCAGCAACAATCGCCTGATCGCGGCCGGTGCGCTCGACACCGGCCAGGGTCGCTTCGCAGTGAAGGTGCCGAGCGTGATCGAACGCGCCCAGGACATCTTCGACATTCCGGTGAAATCCGAAGGCGACACGGTAGTCACGCTGCGCGACGTGGCACAGATCCGGCCGACGTTCAAAGACCGCGTCAGCTACGCGCGCGTGAACGGCAAGCCGGCGATGTCGCTGAACGTCAGCAAGCGCACCAACGCAAACGTCATCGACACGGTCGCGAAGGTCCGCGCCGTCGTCGAAGACGCGCGGCCGCGCATCCCAAGCCACATCGAAATTCTCTATACACAGGACCAGGCGCCGTTCGCGCAGCATCAGGTGACCGAACTGCAGGGCAACATCATCACCGCGCTCGCACTCGTGATGGTGGTGGTCGTCGCGACGATGGGCGTGCGCAGCGGCATCATCGTCGCGCTGTCGGTGCCCGTGTCGTTCCTGTTCGCGATGACCGTGATCTACGTGATCGGCTACACGTACAACTTCATGGTGATGTTCGGCTTGCTGCTCGGACTCGGTTTAGTGGTCGACGGTGCAATCGTCGTTACCGAATACGCCGATCGAAAACTCGTCGAGGGTTTCGACAAACACGCCGCGTATTCGCTGGCCGCGAAGCGGATGTTCTGGCCGGTCGTGACCTCCACCGGTGCAACACTCGCGGCGTTCCTGCCATTGATGTTCTGGCCCGGGATCGCCGGTCAATTCATGCGTTATCTGCCGGTCACCGTCTTCGCGGCGCTCGCCGGATCGCTCGTATACGCGCTGATCATCGGACCGTGTCTCGGTGCGCTCTTCGGTAAGGCAGGCTCGATGGATCCAAAGACGACGGCGGCGCTGAAGGAACTCGAAGAAGGCGACCCCACCAAGTTGGGCGGCCTGATGGGGTGGTATGCCCGCATGGCGCAGCGCGCGGTGCGTTCTGCACCGATCACGTGCGTGCTGATGGTCTGCACACTGATCGGCTCGTTCATGCTGTGGGGCGCCTTCGGCAAAGGCATGGTGTTTTTCAACGAAGGCGAGACGCAGTTCGCCCAGGTCGTCGTCAAGTCGCGCGGCAATCTTGCGGCCGAGCAGATGAATCGCCTCGTCAACGAGGTTGGCGCGCAGATTCTCGACGTGCACGGCATCAAAAGTCTCAACAGCTGGACGACGATGTCGGGCGATACCCGGCGCGGCATGGATCGCATCGGCCAGATGTTCATCGAGATCATCGGAGAAAGTGAACGCGACCGCAGCAGCTCCGCGATCCTCGAAGAAATTCGCACCCGTACGGCGTCGTTGGCGGGCGTGACCGTCGAAGTCACGGCGATGGAGCAAGGCCCGCGCGTCGGCAAACCGATCGTTCTCGAGTTTCGCTCGCGGGATCGCAGCTTGCTCGAACCGGCCGTCGCGCGCGTGCGCGACCACATGGACACGCAGGTTACGGGCCTGCGCGATATCGACGATACACGCGCGATGCCCGGCATCGAATGGAAACTCGAGGTCGATCGCGCCCAAGCGGCGTTGTTTGGCGTCGACGTGTCACAGGTCGGGATGGCGGTGCAGCTCGTCACGAATGGATTGAAGGTTGGCGAATACAGGCCCGACGGCGCGCTGAAAGAAGTCGACATCCGCGTGCGGTATCCCGCGTCGGAACGCGGCCTGCTCGCGCTCGATGAACTGAAGATCAATACCGTCAAAGGCCTGGTGCCGATCTCCGGCTTCGTCAAGCGCACCGCGGCGCCCAAGGTCGATACGTTTCAGCGCATCGACGGCGTGCCGGTCTATTTCATTCGTGCCGACGTCGCCAGGGGCGTACTCGCCGATACGAAGGTGAAGGAAATCCAGGCGTGGATCGACGCGCAGGCATGGGATCCGGCGCTGCGCATCGAGTTCAAAGGCGCAAACAAAGAGCAGGCCCAGTCGATGCAGTTCATCTCGATCGCGTTCCTGCTTGCGGTGCTGCTGATGTTCGTGATGCTCGTCGCGCAGTTCAACAGCCTCTATCAGGCATTCCTGATCGTCTCCGCAGTCGTGATGTCGACGGCCGGCGTGCTGCTCGGTCTTGTCATCATGGGCAAACCGTTCAGCGCGATCCTGACCGGCGTCGGCGTCGTTGCGCTCGCCGGCATCGTCGTCAACCACAACATCATCCTGATCAGTGCGTACAACCATCTCAAGCGCGAGCATCCGGAACTCGACTACGTGGCGCTGATCGTGCGCGCCGGGGCGCAGCGTGTGCGGCCGGTGATGCTGACGACGATCGTGACCGTGCTCGGCCTGCTGCCGATGGCGTTCAACATGTCGGTCGACTTCGTCAACCGCAGCATCGTCTTCGGCAGTCAGATGTCGATGTTCTGGGTGCCGCTGTCGCAGGCGATCGTCTGGGGCCTGACGTTTGCGACGGTGCTGACACTCGTGTGTACGCCGGCAATGATGGCGCTGCCGCATTTCTTCAGGCAGTTGTTCCGGCGTCGTCCGCGCGGCGGCTCGCCCGCAAACGCGGCGTCATCGCCGGCGGCGGGTGGCGGATGATCCGGCAGTTTCTCGACTGGTACATGGAAGCGCTCGCGTCCGGCGGTTATCCGCTGATTGCAGCCTTGATGGCGCTCGAGAGTTCCATCGTGCCGCTGCCGAGCGAGGTCGTGATCCCGCCGGCCGCGCATCTGGCGTATACGCAGGGCGACCTGACGCTGACCGGGGTCGTCATCGCCGGCACGATCGGCTCGTGGTTCGGCGCGACGGTGATGTACTGGGGCGCCCGGTTGCTCGGGCGGCCGCTGCTGTTGAAATACGGGCGCTGGCTGTTGATCACGCCGCAGAAGATCGTCGCGGCCGAAGCCTGGTCCGATCGCTTTGGCGCGCCCGGCATTTTTGTGTCGCGGCTGTTGCCGGTGATTCGCCACTTGATCGGGCTGCCGGCCGGCATCGTGCGGATGCACTACGGCTGGTATTCGCTGGCGACGCTCGTCGGCTCCGGCATCTGGTGCACGGTCCTCGCCTGGGTTGGCGTCACCGCGGGCCAGGATGAAGCGCTGATGCACGGCAGCCTCGGCCGCATCTCGCTGTGGTTGATTGGCGGCGCGGCGGTGTTGGGGGCGCTCTACTACGGCCTCGTGCATCGCCAGATGCAGCGTCGCGCCTGAGCGCTTGAGGAAAGCAATGCACAATATAGATACTGTATTCTGCATCGCGTGACACTCCATCACCGGCCTTGGCTAGCTGCCGGTGACTCGAGTCACCGTCCCCAATTCACGGGCGGACCTCGTAAAACGAATTCAATGGATTGCCAAAATCACGCACGGTGAAACGAGTGAACCCCGACTCGGCGACCATCTTCCTGGCGACTGGCTCGGGCAGTCCCAACGTTCCAAGAGCGGCCCCTCCTTCCTCGAAAGTGCTGCACGAAAGGCAATCCAACACGGAGAACGAATAAAGGAGAGCTCCCAACGGATGGCTAAAGTTCTCTTCCGCAGAGGGCATTCCGTTGATATCGACGATCAGCCAGGTGCCGTCCGGTTTGATCGCCGCTCGGATCGAGCGCATCGCCGCTGCCGGGTCGGTCATGTCGTGCAGGCAATCCCACGTGAGGATGAAATCCAAGGACGCGTCGCGCGCGAGGGTATTCGCCGCGGACCGATGGAACGTGACATTGTGGAGCCCCATTCGGGCAAGTTGCTCTTCAGCAAACCGAATGGCCAGTTCGGAACTATCGTAGCCGTGAAACTCCGAGCGTGGATAGGCGCTCGCCATGTCCAAGAGGGCTTTGCCCGAGCCACAACCAACGTCAGCGACCTTCGCCCCTGCAGCGAGCTTGGGTACCACGCCGTCAATGCCTGGGAGGATGACCGGAATGAGGTTCGCCCGCATCCAAGGGCTGCTGAATCGGGTTTCTCCTACGGCGTGATCAGCGCCGAGAGCGTTGTAGGGAACGCCGCGGCCGGTTCGGAAGGACTCGAATAGCCGCTCCCATCGTTGAAGGAGGGGCATCATGAGGGCAAAACCGCCGCCAGCAAAGGCGGGGTTTTCTTCGTCCGCGAGCACGGCTGCTTGCTCGCTCGTCAACTCGAAGCGACCCTTACCCGCGTATCGCACCAGTCCTGCGCTCGCTTGTCCGTGCAGCCACTCGCGAACCCACCGCTCGTGAAGCCCCGCCTTCGCCGCCAGCTCTGTACTTGTCGAAGGCCCTGACTCCTTGAGCGCTCGGTAGAGACCCAGCCTGTCGCCGACGTACACGAGAGCGGAGACTCCGGCCCCGGAGAGATAGCCAATGACCTTGTCGGCGAACTCCTCGACCTTCTTCGGATCTGGCGAACCTATCGTCATGCGGTGTTCTCCTTTCTTGAACGACCCCAAACCGATTCCGCGCTTGCCAAGGTCCAACGACCTCGTTCACTCATCTCTGCGACAGGACACACCAGCGTTCAGGATCTCGACAAGCTCTCGCGTTCCTCGGCGGACAGTTGCCGTGCCTCCTGCTCCAGCATCACGGGTATGTCGTCGCGCACCGGATAGGCGAGTCCGCTCGCGCGGCACCACAGTTCGTTGCGCTCCGCCTTATAGACGAGCGACGCCTTCGTGACGGGGCACACGAGGATCTCCAGTAATTTCGCTTCGAGCATGTCGCGCCTTGGTGAGGGGGTCCGTTTTGCGGCGCTAGTCTATATCAGTGTGCCGCGCGTCGTGCCCCCCGCTGCAGGTCCAGAAACCGGACGGTCGCCATGACGTGCGTCACGTCCGCACTGTAGCGGCACCACTAAACTTTGTGGGTTACGAGGAACCCTCATGCGCCGTCGGCCACGTGGATTCACGCTGATCGAACTGATGATCGTCGTCGCGCTCATCGGGATACTCGCGTCTGTCGCGCTCAGCGCGTACACGCAGTACGTGCGCGAGTCGAGGATGGTCAAGGTGACCGCTCACTTTCGTGTGGCAGTTGATTCGGTCAAGTATCGGTATGGACGCGCGCACATCGAGACATCGCTCGGCACCGCGCCCAATCCGCCGGTTCCGAACAACAGCGCAGGTTGGGCGACGTTGATGAATGCCGACGGCACACCGGCGCCGGGCGGCGGTCCGGCATTCGTCGCCGGTGCCGGCAACGCGAGCACCGGCGCGATCGGCGTCACCGCCGCCGGCACGTGGGCCGCGGCCGATTCGCAGGTGACGATCACGCGACCCGCGTACGACGGATTGCCCGTCGCATCGATGCTCGTGACCCAGGAGTTCTAGCGGGCTTCGAAAAGCACCGAGGGGCTGTGGAAAACCGGCTGAGCTACCGCGATTGCGCGAACGGATCGCGCAGCACGATCGTCTCGTCGCGATCGGGTCCGGTCGAAATGATGTCGATCGGCGTGCCGACCGTTTGCTCGATCCGGCGCAGATAGTTGCGCGCGTTCACCGGCAAGTCCTCGAGGCGCTGAATGCCGAGCGTCGACTCGTGCCAGCCGGGCAACTCTTCGTACACGGGTTTCACGCCCGAGTAGTACTCACTGCCGAAGCGCACCTGGCCGGCTTCGCCGTCCGGGCCTTCGTAGTCGACGCAGATCTGCAGCTTCTCCAGACCGTCGAGCACGTCGAGCTTCGTCAGACACAGGCCGGAGATGCTGTTGATCTGCACGGCGTGGCGCAGCGCGACTGCGTCGAACCAGCCGCAGCGCCGCGCGCGTCCGGTCGTCGCGCCGAACTCCGAACCACGTCGACCGAGCCGCTTGCCGACGTCGTCGAAGAGCTCCGTCGGGAAGGGACCGGACCCCACACGCGTCGAATACGCCTTCGTGATGCCGAGGATGTAGTCGAGATAACGCGGGCCGAAGCCGCTGCCGATCGCGGTGCCGCCCGCGGTCGTGTTCGACGACGTGACGTACGGATAGGTCCCGAGATCGATGTCGAGCAGCGCGCCCTGGGCGCCCTCGAACAACAGATTCGCGCCGGCTTTGCGCAGGCCGTGCAGGATCGGCACGATGTCGGCGACCATCGGGCGGATCTGCTCGGCGAGGCGCAGCGTTTCATCGAGCGTCTGCTGGAAATCGATCGGCTGTACTTTGTAGTAATGCGCGAGCACGAAGTTCTGGTAGTCCATCACCTCGGCGAGCTTCGCGGCAAACTCCTGCAGGTAGAAGAGGTCACCGAGGCGAACGCCGCGGCGCGCGGCCTTGTCTTCGTAGGCGGGGCCGATGCCGCGCCCGGTGGTGCCGATCTTCAGCTCACCGCGCTGGTTCTCGCGCGCAACATCGAGCGCGACGTGATACGGCAGAATCAACTGGCAGGCCGGGCTGATGCGCAGCCGCTCGCGCACCGGTACGCCCTTGGCTTCGAGTTGCGTGATCTCGCCGATCAACGCATTCGGCGCCAGCACGACGCCATTGCCGATCAGACATTGCACGTGTGGCCGCAGAATCCCGGACGGAATCAGATGCAGAACGGTCTTTACGCCGGCGATGACGAGCGTGTGGCCCGCGTTGTGGCCGCCTTGCGAACGCACGACCGCCGCTACGTTTTCGGTGAGCAGATCGACGATCTTGCCTTTGCCCTCGTCACCCCACTGGGTGCCGATCACGACCACGTTACTGCCCATCGCTCACTCCACGCCGCCGTTTGATTGTCTGAACCCGCCACGCGTTCTTCTGCCACGTGAGCTCGCGATCACATGCGGCCGGCGGCGTGTCATCGTCGTCGAGCGCACCGATCACCCGTTCGCCCGCCGCGCGCAGATCACAAATGCACTGCCACAGTGCCGCACGGCGGTCGGCGCGCGACCCTTGCAGACCCGGCGCCCAGATCGAGCCCGGTGTCGCACTCGCCGCCGTTCTCGGCAAACGCGTCAGATCGACGTCGAATCCCGTCGCCGGACGCGCGCGGCCAAACACTGCGCCGACGTCGTCGTAACGTCCACCGCGTGCGACTGCGCGGCCGAAATTCTCGCTGTACGCAGCAAATACCGGACCGGTGTGATAACCGTAACCGGTCAGTTCGCACAGATCGAAGCGCAGCGTCACTTCAGAGCAGCGTTGCGCCACCGCTGCGGCCAGACTCTCGAGTTCGTCGAGCGCAACACCGACTGCGGCCGGTGCACCGGCGAGCTGCTGCCGCGCCAGCGTGATCACGTTAGTGCTCCCGAGCAGGTTCGGTAGCGCCGTGATCGCGGCGCGGATCCGTTGCGGCACGTGAGTACCGCCGAGCAGTTCTTCGAGGTCCGGCTGCGCTTTACGTTGCAACGCATCGAACACGGCCTGCTCGAGCGGCCGGTCGAGGTACGCAGCGGCCGCGAGGCAGCGGAATATCCCGACGTGGCCGAGTTCGATCACCGGCGCGTCGATGCCGGCAAGTCGCAGCGTGTCGACCATCAGGCTGACGACTTCGGCATCCGCCTCGACGCCGCGCGCGCCGAACAGTTCCGCGCCCGCAATGAGCGGCACGCGCGAATCGAGCACGCCGGTCGGATTCGCGTGCACGACAGTGCCGGAGTAACAGAGCCGCCGTGTGCCGTCGGTGCGCAGGCTGGCCGCATCGATGCGCGCTGCTTGCGACGTCATGTCGGCGCGGATTCCGAGCATGCGGCCGCTGCGTTGGTCCACCATGCGGAAGGTCTGCAACTCGAGATCGTGGCCTGTGCCGACCAACAGCGAGTCGAGGTATTCGATCAGCGGCGGCGAGACGTACTCGTAGCCCCAGACGATGAACAGGTCGAGCACCCGCCGGCGCAATTGTTCGAGCGTCCACGCGTCCGGCGGCAGCACCTCATCGATTCCGTCAGGCAGGCGCCAGGTGTGTTGATTCACGCGCACGCTTCCGGGCTAACGAACGAAATACAGCAGCGTCGTCCCGACGACCATGCTCGCGAGGCCGAGTGTACGAATGGTTCGGTCATCGACGCGTCCCGCCATTTCAGCGACCGAACGCCAGCGGCGCGGCGACAGAAACGGCAGTATGCCCTCGATCACCAGCACCATGCACAGCGCCACGGCCACTTCGCTCCACATCCACCTGCCGTCCCAACCATCCCGAGCCGTTTCGCGCGATCGCGTTATCTCGCGCTCTGTTTCAGGAATTCGAAGAACTCGTTGTCATCCGCATCCAGCACGATCATGTCACCTTCGTCTTCGAATACGTTCACGTAGGCCTTGAGGCTGCGGTTGAACCGGTAGAACTCGGGGTCCTGATTGAACGCCGCCGCGTAGATCGCCGCGGACCTCGCATCGCCGTCGCCGCGCGTCTCTTCGGCCTGGCGGTACGCATCCGCCGCAATGACGACGACCTGGCGATCCGCATCGCCGCGGATTTCGAGTGCGCGCTCGCGACCGGTTGCGCGGAATTGACGCGCCAGAATCTGGCGTTCCGAATTCATCCGATCAAAGACGGCGGTGCTCACTTCCGGCGGCAGATCGATGCGCTTGACACGCACGTCGAGCACTTCGACGCCGACATCGGCCCGCATCGGCACATCGAGCGATGCGGTCAACTCTTTCATCAACTCGTCGCGGGCGCCGGAAATCACTTCGTGCATGGTTCGGCGGCTGATCTGGTTGCGCAAACCTTCGTTGACGCGTTCCGACAGCAAGCGCTCCGCCTGACCTTCGTCGAACGACGTCGCCTTGTAGAACGTCGCGACATCGGCAACACGCCACTGCACGAACGATGAGACGATCAGCGGCTTCTTCTCCAGCGTGTAATAGCGCTCTCCGGGCGAGTCGAGCGTCAGCACGCGCGCATCTGTGATCTTGACGGTATCGGCGATCGGCCACTTGAAGTGCAGTCCCGGCTGGACGTCGGCGCGTTCCACCGCGCCGAAGCGCAGCAGGATTGCGCGTTCGGTCTGCTTGACCGAATAGACGCCATCAAATGCCAGCAACAACGCCAGCACAACGACGACGGTGAACACCAGATTTTTCATCATCTTGCGGTCCTCAACGGCTGGTGCGGCGCGTCGCGGCGCGCTCGTTCGTGTCGCGTGGGCCGGCGCTGGCGCCAGCGCCGGCATCGGTTGCCGACGGCATCGAGGGGGACTGCTGCATCAATTTGTCGAGCGGCAGATACATCATGTTGTTCGCGCCCTTTACGTCGACGAGGATCTTCGTCGTGTGCGTCAAGACCGACTCCACCGCATCGATGTAGAGCCGGGTTCGCGTGATGTCCTTCGCCTGACGATATTCGGCCAGCAGCTTGTTGAAGCGTCGCGCCTCGCCTTCGGCGCGCGCCGTGACCTGATCGCGGTAGGCCTCGGCCTGCAGAATTTCCTTTTGTGCTTCGCCGCGCGCTTCCGGGACGATACTCTCACGATAGGCGGTGGCTTCGTTGATGACGCGCTGCTGGTCTTCTTTTGCACGCTGCACGTCGTCGAATGCATCCTGCACCTGCTTCGGCGGAACGCTCTGATCGATGTTCGCCTTGCTGACGAGGATGCCGGTGCCATAACTGTTCAAGTACGTCTGCACCCGTTCGCCGACTTCCACCGCAATTGCGCCCCCTTCAGTGATCACGTTGTCCATCTGTGTGCTGCCGACAACGTGGCGCAACGCGCTCTCAGCCGCGTTTTCGAGACTGGCCTCCGGATCGCGCACCTTCGTCGCAAAATCGATCGGTTTGTCGATGAGCCACTGCACCGTCAGCGTGACGTCGACGATGTTCTCGTCCTGCGTCAGCATCAAGGCCTGGTGCTTGATCGAATTGACTCGCTTCACGTTGACCGTCTCCACGTGATCGACGAAGCGCGGGAACCAATGCAGCCCCGGCATCACGACCTCCGATTTGACGGCGCCGAAACGGAACACGACGCCTCGTTCCTGCTCATCGATCTGATACAGCCCCGTCAAACCGTACACGGCCACGGCGACCAGCAGGATCATCAACAGCGAGCGCGGATTCAGGGAGGCCGAGCTCGGGCCACCGCCCGAACCGCCGCCGCGCCCACCGAAAATTCCCGCCAGCTGACTTTGCAGTTTGCGGAATGCCTCATCGAGGTCCGGCGGACCTTGATCGGCGCCCTTTTTTCCCCAGGGGTCTTTGTCTTTACCGCCCCCGGGTTCATTCCATGCCATGCGTATCGACCTCTAGTTATGGTCCGGGCGAGGGCGCGATTCTATGTACGCCCCGGGACCCTGGCAACAAAACACCCGGTTGCGCCGCCAGTTGCGCGAGTGTCTGGGGGTTGAGTCTGACCGTGAGTTCGGTGCCGCCATCATCGGCAGCCTCTTCGTGCAACACCGCGCCGAGACCGTAAAGCCATGAGCGCGTCTTACCCGCGTGCGCCGACAATCGAACCCGCGTCGGCGACGTGTCGGCGCCAAGCCGCTCGCCGATGGCCTGACACAGCAGCGGCACACCGTCACCGCGCACCGCGCTCAACCAGACGCTGATCGGCACACCGTGGGAGTCGCGTTCGATGCGCGCCGGCTCGTTGACCAGGTCGATCTTGTTGTACACGAGAAGGATCGGCTGCTGCTGCGCGCCGATCTCTTCGAGCACGCTGTGCACCTGTCTGGACCGCTCCTGATCATCGTTCATCGCCGCATCGATCACGTGCAGCAGCAGGTCCGCCTGCGCAACTTCTTCGAGTGTGGCCTTGAACGCTTCGATCAGACTGTGCGGCAGCGCGCGTATGAAGCCGACCGTGTCCGCGAGCACGACTTCGCCAAAGCCCGCGATCGGCAATTTGCGCAGCGTCGGATCGAGTGTGGCAAACAATCGGTCCTCCGCGAACACGTCCGCGCGCGTCAACCTGTTGAACAGCGTCGACTTACCCGTGTTCGTGTAACCGATCAGCGCAACGGTCGCGACGGCGGCGCGGCTGCGTTTGCGGCGGCCCTGGCTGCGCTGTTTACGCACTTTCTCGAGTCGATCGTCGATGATCCGAACGCGGTCCGCGAGGATGCGCCGGTCGAGTTCGATCTGCGTCTCGCCTGCACCGCGCAGGCCAATGCCGCCTTTTTGCCGGTCGAGGTGAGTCCAGCCGCGCACCAGCCGCGTTTGCGCGTGCTTGAGCTGCGCAAGCTCGACCTGCAGTTGCCCTTCGTGCGTGCGCGCACGCGACGCGAATATGTACAGAATCAATTCGGTGCGCGTCACGACGCGACACTTCAATTCCGTTTCGATGTTGCGCTGCTGTGCCGGCGTGAGATCGTGATCGAACACGACGAGATCCGCGCCCTCGGTCGCGAGTGCCGCGCGCAGTTCCTCGAGCTTGCCGGTGCCGATGAACCAGCGGGCGTGCGGGCCGGCGCGGTGAGGCGTCAACAACGCGAGCTGCTCGATGCCGGCAGCACGCACCAGTTCGCCGAACTCGTCGATTTGCTCCTGCTCGTCGAGCTGAGAGAACCGGACGTGGACGAGAACTGCTCGCTGCCCCGACGTGGGCCGATCAAAAAACAACTACGTTACCCTCGCTGAAGATCTCGCTGACGATCTGGCTGACGACGACGTCTCGCGGATGCGATTCGATTGGGTCGCTTGCTGATGATCCGGGCCGCAAGGCCCGTGCTGAGCGCGGCCGAACTAGCGACGGTTCACTCGCAGCGGCTCCAGGCTATGCGTCGTCCTGCGCATCTTCCTCTTCTCCTTCGGACGATGCGCTCGGCAGTTTGATGTTGCGCGCCGGCACTACAGTGGAAACGGCATGTTTGTACACCATTTGACTGACCGAGTTGCGCAGCAGAATCACGAATTGATCGAACGATTCGATCTGCCCCTGCAGCTTGATCCCGTTCACCAGATAGATCGACACGGGAACACGCTCTTTTCTCAGGGTGTTCAGATAAGGGTCTTGTAGAGAATGCCCTTTCGACATCACGTTCTCCTGCGCCTGCTCGTGCGGCCTCTATGAGGATCGCGTCGCGTGCGTCTTTATTTTTAGGACCGCGGTACTATGCGATCAGCCTCCAGAGATTGCAAGATTGCATCGACGCCGCTCGCCTCTGCTGGGTCGTTCAGCACGGTTTTCCCTGTCCAACTGCGCAACCACGTGAGCTGCCGCTTCGCGAGTTGGCGCGTCGCGGCAATTGCGCTCGCAACCATCGCCGCATGCTCGATGTCGCCGCACAAGTGTTGCCACACCTGTCGATAACCGACTGCGCGCATCGACGGCGTTTGCAGCGACAGATCGCCGCGCCCCAGCAAGCCGCGCACCTCGTCGAGCAAGCCCGCATCGAGCATCCGCTCGAACCGGCGTTCGATGCGTGCATGAATCGCTGCACGCGGCGCCTCGATCGAATATTCCAACAGGCGACACTCCAACGTGCGCGCTACGCCGCCGTGTTGCTGCTGGTTCGCCCAGAACTCCGAGATCGGGCGCCCCGACGTCGTATAGACCTCCAACGCCCGCAACAGCCGCTGCGGATTGTTCGGATGAATGCTCGCGGCGGCGACCGGGTCGACGCGCCGCAACTCGTCGTGTAACGCCGCGAGGCCTTCGCGGCGGGCACGCGCGGCAAGCGCATCCCGCACGTCGGGCGCCGTTGGCGGCAGATCAGCCAGGCCGTGCTTGAACGCCTTGAAGTACAACATCGTGCCGCCGACCAGCAGCGGCAAGCGACCCGCCGCAAGCGCAGCCGCGACACAGGCACGGGCATCTTCGATGAACTCGCCGGCTGAATAGGTCTCGCGCGGGTCCTTCAGATCGATCAGCTGATGCGGGTAACGCGCGAGGACCGCCGCCGCCGGCTTCGCCGTGCCGACGTCCATGCCTCGATAAATCATCGCCGAGTCGACGCTGATGATCGAAACCGGCATCACGTCCGCGAGGCGCATCGCGAGTTCGGTCTTGCCGGATGCGGTCGGCCCCATCAACGCAACGATGGTGTTTTCCGGCACGGCTCGCACGGCGGCGTTCTCAGCGGCCGCGCAGGAATCGTTGATCGAGATCCGCGAGGGTCTGCACGACGAACGTCGGTCTGCCGTGGTTGCAGACGCCCGCGTTCTCGGTCGTCTCCATCTCGCGTAGCAGCGCGTTCATCTCGGTGATCGAGAGCCGCCGATGCGCGCGCACGGACCCGTGGCACGCCATCGACGACAGCACATCGTCCTCGTACTCGCGCACGCGCCGTGACGTGCCGTCGACATGAAGATCCGCGAGCACGTCTTTGACGAGACCGCCCGCATCCGCTGTCGCCAACAGCGCCGGCACGCCGCGCACGACCAGACTCGCAGGTCCACTGCGATCGAGCTCGAGCCCGAGTTCACTCAGCAGCTCGCGATTTTGTTCGACCAGTTCCGCCTCGGCGGGACTGACATCGAGGGTCACCGGCACGAGCAGACGCTGCTGCTGAATCTGTCGCGCG
>CAYUMA010000120.1:0-3387 GCA_964445675.1 uncultured Pseudomonadales bacterium
CCACGTCGCGCGGTTCGATTCGATAGTCGCCGTACTTCGACTCGATCGCCGTCTGTGCGGCATCGCGCGCCGATGCCTCGAAGAAGGCCATCTCGATTCGGGTGCCGGTCACCCTGATACTCGCCGGCACGTATCGAATGCCTTCCTCACGCAGTAAAGACTTGAGGTCGTCGAGGTCGCTCTGCATACGATCCGCCACGGCCTTCGCCATGTCGACTTCCAGCAGAAAATGCACGCCGCCCGACAGATCGAGCCCGTAGGACATGGGCTTGGCGCCGAGCGACTGAAGCCATGCTGGCGTCGTCGAGGCAAGGTTCAATGCGACGACAAACTGGCTCCCGGCCGCAGGGTCTTCGTGCAACACCGCCTGGACGATTTCCCGACCGCGCAATTGATCAGCCGCGTCATTTACCCGCAACAACGCGTTGCGTCCGTCCGACTCGGAACCTCTTACCGTGATACCACCGCGTTGCAGCGCTTGTGTTGCGCGCGCGAGGATGGCCGGCGTCACTTGCGCGTCGCTCGTGTCGGCGCGAATCTGGATCGCATAGTCTGGTGGGAACAGATTCGGCGCGGCGTAGACGAGGCCGACCGCGATGACGAGTGCAATGAGCAGGTAACGCCACGCAGGGTAAGTGTTGGGCGGACGCACCGTCGCTGGGGACAACCCGAGCAGGGTGTCGGTGAGGCGACTCATCGCGCCGATCCCGTGCGCGTCAGCCGAATCACTTCTCGTCCAGCGACTTCAACGTACCTTTCGGCAGCGTGGCACCGACCGCACTTTTCTGAATTCGCAGTTCGACGTTGTTGGAGACTTGCAGCTTGATGAAGTCGTCTTCGACCTTCGCCACCTTGCCGACGATGCCGCCCGCGGTCACGACCTCGTCACCTTTCGCAAGCCCGGCCATCAGCGTCTGCTGTTCCTTGCGCCGCTTGCTCTGCGGTCGCCACAACAGAAAATAGAAGATGCCGACGAAGCCGACGAGCAACAGAAGATCCATGTATCCGGGTCCGGGCGCTGCGCCGGCCTCGGCCGCATAAGCCGCAGTTTCAAATAGCGTCATCGTGGGAGTTCCAACCGTTGTGCAGAGTCTCGACGAGGGTGCGAAATGTACCCATTTCAATGGCCTCGCGCAAACGAGACATCAGTGTCTGGTAGTAGTGCAGATTGTGGATCGTCATCAGCACGCTGCCGAGAATTTCGCCACACCGATCGAGGTGATGCAGGTACGCGCGCGAAAATCCGCGGCACGTGTAACACGTGCACGATGGATCGAGCGCTGCTTCGTTCGAACGGTGCGCGGCGTTGCGGATCTTCAACACGCCGCGCGACGTGAACAGATAACCATTGCGCGCATTGCGCGTCGGCAACACGCAATCGAACATGTCGAGACCGAGTCCGACCGCGGCAACGAGATCGGTGGGCGTACCGACGCCCATCAGGTAACGCGGACGATCGTGCGGCATCTGCGGCAGCAGCGCGTCGAGCACGGCGGCCATCGCTTCCTTCGATTCGCCGACCGACAAGCCGCCGACCGCGTACCCGTCGAAACCGAGCGCGGTCAGGCGCTCGAGTGATTCGCGCCGCAAATCGGCGTACATACCGCCCTGCACGATGCCGAACAACGCTGCGTCAGAACCTTCGTGCGCGGAACGGCTGCGCGCCGCCCAGCGCGCAGAGAGCTCCATCGAATCGCGCGCCTGCGTATGTGTCGACGGATGCGCCGTGCATTCGTCGAACACCATCACGATGTCGGCGCCGAGATTGCGCTGCACCTGCATCGACCGCTCGGGCGACAGGAATATCGCATCGCCATTGACCGGCGATTTGAAATGCACGCCTTCCTCGGTGATCTTTCGCAATGCGCCCAGGCTCCATACCTGGAAGCCGCCCGAATCGGTGAGGATCGGCCCCGGCCAGTGCATGAATCCGTGCAGACCGCCGAGGCGCGCGACCGTCTCGTCGCCCGGCCGCAGCAGCAGATGTAACGTGTTCGCGAGCACGATCTGCGCGCCGAGTTCGGTCAGCTGGACCGGCGTCAATGCTTTGACGGTGCCGTAGGTACCCACCGGCATGAACGCCGGTGTTGCGAACGCGCCGTGCAACGTCGTCACACGACCGACACGCGCGGCGCCATCGCGGGCGTGCAGTTCAAACTGCATCGGCTCGAGCTCCAATGAACATGGCGTCTCCATAACTGAAGAATCGATAACTCTGTTGCACGGCGGTCGCATAGGCGTCCAGCACGCGACGACGTCCGGCAAACGCGGCGACGAGCATCAACAACGTCGATTCCGGCAGATGGAAGTTCGTCACCAGCGCATCGACGACGCGAAACGTATATCCCGGCTGGATGAAGATGTCGGTCTCACCGTCGTACGGTGCGAGCGCACCCGAGGCCGCGGCAGCTTCCAGCGCGCGCACGACCGTCGTGCCCACCGCGACCACGCGGCCACCGCTGCGCCTGCAGGCGTCGACTGCTGCCACGACATCTCCCGACACCCGCATCCGCTCGCTGTGCATTCGATGCGCTGCGAGTTCCTGTCCGCGCATCGGCTGAAATGTGCCGGCGCCGACGTGCAGCGTGAGCCGGGCAACTTGAACACCGATCTGCGCACACTGCGCGAGCAATGCGTGATCGAAATGCAGCCCCGCCGTCGGCGCGGCCACGGACCCTCGATGCTCCGCGAACACAGTCTGGTAGCGCGCCTCGTCAATCTCGTCAGCGGGGCGCGCGATATACGGCGGTAGCGGAACCTGGCCGCACGCGTCGACGACAGCATCGACGTCGCGGCGAAATTCGAAGCGATACAGATCCCCGCAGCGCTCGATCACCGTCGCGGGCTCGTCGAGCGGATCGAGCAGCACCCTGCGTCCCGGCTTCAACGGTTTGCTGACGCGAACCTGGCACAACGCGCGCCGGTCGCTCTCGATCCGTTCGATCAAGAGCTCCGCCGCCCCGCCGGAATCCTTGTGTCCGTGCAGCCGCGCGCGGATGACGCGGGTGTCGTTCAGCACGAGCAGATCGTCCCGTGACAAGAGTTCAGGCAGATCGGCGAAGTGCTTGTGTGACACAACATCGGATCGCGGATCGAGCACCAACAAGCGGCTGTCGGTGCGATTGTGCAGCGGCTGCTGCGCAATCAGATGTTCAGGCAGGTGATAGGCGAAATCGCTTCGGGTGAGGGGCATTGGCTTTACCGACCAATAAGAACGCCGCGAGTCTACGTGAGGTCACCCACCAGCGCACGCTCGATTGACGAACCGCCGCGCGGTTCGCTAACCTGCCCGCCCTTCTGCCTGAGTGGCGAAACTGGTAGACGCGCCAGACTCAAAATCTGGTTGGGGAAACTCAGTGTCGGTTCGATTCCGACCTCAGGCACCAA